>CAZFQW010000297.1:0-5032 GCA_964521225.1 uncultured Roseobacteraceae bacterium | reverse complement strand
TTGTGTCTATACCTTTTATTTTGAACCTATTTTTATTTAAGAGCGCATTCAGTATATTCCCAATGTATTTACTCCAAATAATGATAATAAGAACGAGACATTTTTTATTGAGAATATTTTAGGCGATAATTGGGATTTAAAAATACTGAACCGCTGGGGAGATGTTGTTTTTGAGCAAGAAAACTACGACAACACCTGGCAAGCCGAAGGAATTGGCACAGGCCTCTACTTTTACGAACTATCCAACAAAAAAAGAGATAAAGAATTCAAAGGTTGGGTAAAAATCCTCCGATGATTTTTTTTTAAACAACAACACTATGCGCATCCTCATTTTTGGAATTGATAACGAACCCGGCAAAAAAGTAGCTGAATACGCTTTGGAGACAGAAAAATTCACAGTTTTTGGTTTTGCCAATCGAGCCGATACTACTCATATTGATAATATTGAAGTAATCAAAGGCGATTTCCACAACAAAGAGCAAGTGCATAAATCGCTTCGTGGTAAAGATTTAGTAATTTCCACTTTAGGCCTAAAAGAAACCTCGACCAAATACGCCGTTGCCATGGAAAACATTATCCAAGGAATGAATACACGAGGGATTAAAAGATTATTGGCAGTAGCACATAAAGGAATTTTACAAGTAGAAACCGAAAAGTACCTTTTTGAAGAAAAAACGTTCTCGGCTGAAGCTGCCGCAATCGCTAGAGAGCATTTAAGTGTTTACCAACAATTACGCGATAGTAAATTAGACTGGACACTTGTTTGCCCTCAGAAAGTAGTAAGCGGTAACCGCTCAAAAGAATATAGAGTACAGTTAGATTATAACCCCGAAGAGGGAAATCAGATTTCGCAAGAAGACCTAGCCGATTTTATGGTGCAAGAAATTAAAAACGGCTTATTTATACACCGAAGAGTGGGCATTGCTTATTAAGGAACTTATGTTGATTTATTTTAGCATCACCGCCTCATTTTTAGTACTTTCTTATAGTTGCGTTGTTACATTTCTTGCCTTTATTTGGAATAAAAACGTAAATGGTAATAAGAAAAAATCTCCCTACTCTCCAAACCTTAAAATTCCCATTAGCCTTATTATTTCTTTAAGAAATGAATCGGGAAATATAAAAACTTTACTGCATTCTATTTCGCAGCAGGAATATCAGTACTTTGAGGTAATTTGTGTGAACGACCACTCTGAAGACAACACCGCAGAAATAATTGAGTCTTACCTCGCTAGTTCCAAATCGAATTTCAATCTCAAGCTAGTAAACCTAGAAAAAGGCTCTAAAGGCAAAAAAGCGGCAATTACCAAAGGCGTTGAGCAGGCAGCCGGAGAGTTAATAGTTACCACCGATGCCGATTGCCAGATGGGAAAATACTGGCTCACCGAAATTGCTTCGCATTATTCAGACACAGCTTCCTATTTAATGAGCGGCCCTGTGCAGATAAATCCAGAAGGGAAATGGTTTCAGAAATTACAATCTCTTGAGTTTTTAACACTCGTTGGTATTGGAGCTACGGGCATTTTTTTAAAAACCCCTAGTATGTGTAACGGGGCAAACTTAGCGTACCCAAAAAAAATATTTGAAGCAGTTGGAGGCTACCAATCTTCGATGCACCTCCCCTCCGGCGACGATGCCTTCCTACTCGAAAGCGTGAAAGCAATTGCCCCCCAAAAAATATCATTTATAGCCCATAAAAATGCAATTGTTCGCACAGCGGCTACCGAAAGCTTTAAAGCCTTCTTCCATCAAAGAAAACGATGGGCAAGTAAATGGAATGCCCACCAAAAGGGGATTCAAAGTACTATTGCCCTATCTATTTTTTTGATGTATGCTTTTTGGCTAATCGCTTTTGTACTTACCCTATTAGGAACTTTTAATTGGATTTTATTTCTTACATTTTCCGTATTAAAATACCTTGCCGAGCACTTTTATCTCTCCAAAGTTTTAAATTTTTTCAAGAGTCAAAAATTAAAATACTTCATTCCTCTTCTTTATTTAGTATATCCTTTTTATACATTAATTTTCGGAATGGCGGTGCAGTTTGGGCATTACGAATGGAAAGGGCGAGTAAATTGAAAAACTTAATGTTTAAAAAAAATGGAAATGACTGATAAAGAATTTGAGGTAATCGACGAATTATACTTTGTAACCTCTTACAGCAATTTATTTTCACAGGTCGATTTAGAAGAAGACGAATTAAAAACCACCCTTAAAGAACTTATAGGGAAAAATTGGGTAAGATGCATGAAATCTATGTCAGAAGAAATCGCTACCGAAGAGTTTGATTTTGAAAATCAATTCAAAAGTTATTTTTATCTTGCTAGTAAAGTTGGCTTATTAATTCATAATGGAATGTCATAATTAAATTATCTAATTTTATATTTGAATCACCAACGCATTTATATGCAATCCAATCAAGAAAATAGCACCCCGTTTCAGCAAGTAAAAAAAAGGCTACTTAGAAATAAGATGGCAATTTTGGGCGGTTCAATTATCGCTTTTGCCTGCTTAGTTGCTGTACTAGGCTATTTAATAATGCCCGACGACACCCCAAATGCAAACGGAGGCTCGCAGTTTATCCGCAAACAGTTACCTGGTTTTGAGGTAAACGTATTAAAAATCCGCAAACAAAGGGAAATTACGAAGGTTGGATTTATTGAGTTCATGCTTAATGGCCAAGAGAGCGAGTACTCGATATATCCTTATGCCAACGACTACGAACTCAAAAATGACAGTGTTATTTTCATCCCTTTTCCCGGTATTGAAAAGGACAAAGCAACAGGGCAGATAAAAACGATTCAAGAACATTTACTAAGAATTGTTAGAGTTGTTTACAATATCCCTTCTGATAAACTCGCTTCTAATGGCTCTAACTTTATAAAAGAAGGCGATACGTTTAAATATCTAGACGAAAACGAAACCATTCAGGAAGTAACCCAAGAGCAACTTGAAAGAGAGTTTAAAGAAAACTGCATTGAAACTAAAAAGTATTGGTTAGGCACCAATGGCTCAGGAAGAGACATCCTTAGTTTATTAATTTTTGGCACTCGGATTTCTTTGTTCATTGGGTTAATGGCAGTAATTATTTCTCTTTTACTTGGGGTAACGCTAGGGGCTTTAGCAGGCTTTTTTAGCGGAAGAACCGATAATTTTATCAACTGGTTGATGACGGTTACCTGGTCAATCCCAAATATCATGTTGGTAATTATCATTAGCGTTTTGTTCAACAAAGGGCTTTGGGTGGTTTTTATTGCTGTTGGGCTTACCATGTGGGTCGAAATTGCAAGGATAGTTCGTACCGAGATAATGACCATCAAAGAAAAGCAGTTTGTAGAAGCTGCTAGAGCCTTCGGATTTTCAAATAGAAGAATTATTTTTAAACATATCTTACCCAATGTTATAGGGCCTATTGTGGTAATTGCCACCAATAATTTTGCCTTGGCTATCCTAATTGAAGCTGGCTTGAGTTTCCTAGGCTTTGGAGTGCAGCCGCCAATGCCTTCGTGGGGAGTGATGGTAAACGAAGGTTTCGCTTTAATGGCAACCAAAGACGCTTGGCACTTAGTAGTATTTCCTAGTTTTGCTATTAGCTTAGTGGTGCTTGCATTTAATTTATTTGGCAACGGGCTTCGCGACGCATACGACCCTAAATCTTTAAAATAAAAACATTTATGCCTTTATCTCTTGAAGAACAACTTCAAATGAAGGACCTTGAGCTTACCGCTCTTTTTGAAACTATTAGGGCTATAAATGAAAACGCTTCTGAAGTAGATTTGTACAAAATTTACAAATTCATTCTACGCTCTAAAACTAATTTCAGTAAACTTGCCCTGTATGTAAAAGACCTTGATTGGGAGTGCAAAACGTATTTTGGTACAGAGCATTTTTATGACGAAATTTCGCTACCTCGTTCAGTACTAGAATACACCGAAATTTCAGATTTAAGCGATACCCTAGACCTCGATTATTTTACTGAGTTCGATAAAATCATCCCTGTAAAACATAAAGAAGTTGTATTGGCTTTTGTATTTCTGGGTATCTCTAATGGGCTTGATAATCTTGAAAAACTCGATTTAGCGTTTATCAACGCTTTGAGCAATATTATAATTGTTGCTATTGAAAATAAGAAGTTTGCCCGTAAAGAACAGCAACAACAAGATTACAACCGACAGCTCGACATCGCCAAGAATGTTCAGCATTTACTATTCCCTAAAAAGTTACCCAACAGTACAGAATTAAAAGTAGAAGCTAGTTATCTGCCGCATCATACCATTGGTGGCGACTACTACGATTTCCTTGAGCTAAGCGAAACCTCTCGCCTTCTTTGCATTGCCGATGTATCTGGAAAAGGCATTCCCGCAGCCATTTTAATGTCCAATTTTCAGGCAGGCTTAAGGGTACTCGCCATGAAAAACAAAGATTTAGAGGAGGTCGTTGCCGATTTAAATAAACTGATTATACAAAACTCACAAGGGGAAAATTTCATCACTGCATTTTTTCTTTTATATGATATAGAATCAAAAACACTGAGTTATGTAAATGCAGGGCATAACCCCCCTTTTATTTTTAGAGATGGCAAAGTAAAACGCCTTTTGGCAGGAACTACCGTTTTGGGCAGTTTCCCTGAACTTCCTTTTATTGAAACAGGTATTGAAGAAAATTTAGATAAGTTCTTGGTTTTCAGCTTTACAGATGGTTTCACTGAAACCTATAATGAAAAGGGTGAAGAATTTGGGGAAGAAGATTTAGAGTATTTCATTTCTAATAATCTATTATTAGACCCTAAAACAATGCATGCTAAACTTATTGCTCTCTTAAATACTTTTAAAGGTAGAAATGCTTACGCAGATGATATTACCTTGCTTTCTTTGCATGTAAACTAAGGTAAGTATTTCAACGAAATTAAATATCATTTGTTTATGAAATAAAGTGATCGAAATGAGTACTGTATTAATCCGTCATCTGTAATTGAACATTGTCTCGTCCTGAAAAAAGTTTACACTTTGTGGTTAATAATCCTAATTCAAAT
>CAZFQW010000296.1:0-5042 GCA_964521225.1 uncultured Roseobacteraceae bacterium | reverse complement strand
TTATTCAAAGCTGATATAAGGAAGTAGCATATCAAGTGTTTCCGTTTTTAAAATTCTGATTTTCTTGAGGTCGTCTTCATGCTGATAGTTCCCATGCTGCTCTCGGTATTTTACCATCACTTTCGCCAGGTTATAGCTGATATAAGGATGGGCTTTTAATTCATCTTCAGTAACCTGGTTAATGCGTATTTTCTGAATTTTAGTTTTGTCGATGGAAGCCACTTCGAGCAATTTGTTACAAATCGTAGAGTCAAGCCCATAAGTGGCCCTTACCTGCGCTTCGTTATAAAAGCCTCCTAACTTATCTCTAAAACTGATAATCCTCACCGAAAGCTTTTCCCCTATTCCGCTAATTTGTGTGAGTTCTTCTTGCGTAGCTTGGTTAAGCTCGAAAGGCTGTATTTCAGGCTTCGTGTACCAACGGCTTTTCTTTGCTGCAACTAAGGTGTCGGTTGCGTAATTGTTCGACTCTCTTGTTACATTATTTAACCTCTCCTTTTCTACAAAATCTTCTTTTGTCGGAAGCTGAATATATGCTTCTAAATTTTGGTAAACCGCTTCGGGGAAATCGTAAATTTTAAGTAAGTCTGATTTGTAACGGAAAGTACCGCCTTTATTTCTGTAGTTGATAATCCTCTTAGCCATAAATGCAGAAACACCTAAAGTTTGCCACGCTTCGGCTGAAATGGCATTTGGGTTAAAGTTGAAAAGCTTTCCCTTAATAGAGGAGGGTTTCTTTTTAGCGAACTGAGTTGTGCTTTTTCTTTCCGCAGTTTCCGCTATTTGTGCCGCACGGTTATTTTCTAAAACGAGCACCAAGCTATCGAGTAACCTCTTGTCGGTTTCCGAAGAGATAACACCAAAAGGATAGAACTTTTCGAAAACGGTAGGGGCAAACAGAAAAACAATGATCACGAAGGAAATAACAAGAAATCCGTTGGTTTCCTTTGGGGTAATTCCAAAGGAACTAACCAGCAACTGCTTCATCTTTTTCATAAAAATAGGAGAAGACTATCGTTCAATAAATCTTCTCCTAATATAAAATTTTTGATGATTATTTCTAGCTTAACTTTCCGAAAGTTTTTGGTTCAAAACCACCATTAGTTAAAGTTTATAATCATCATTAAAAATTAAAAACTAATTTCTAAAGCTGTTTCAAAAGGTTATTCATAGAAACTCTCTCCCCAATATATGCCTTCACTTCAGAAATACCGATTCTAGTTTGTTCAGTAGTATCTCTATCGCGGATTGTTACGGTTTCATCTTCCAAGGTTTGGTGGTCAACTACTACACAAAATGGTGTACCAATTAAATCTTGGCGGGTGTAACGCTTCCCAATGGCATTTTGCTCTTCGTAAATCGTGTTGAACTCAAACTTTAAATCGTCGTAAAGCTCCATTGCTTTTTCTGGCAGACCATCTTTCTTCATTAACGGAAGAATTGCCGCTTTCACTGGGGCAAATGCGGGCTTGAATTTCAAGAAAATCCTCGTCTTTTGTTTATCTCCTTCACCATATTCCTGTTCCGTATAAGCTTCGGAAAGCACCATTAAGAAAAGTCTATCAGCACCAATAGAGGTTTCAACCACATAAGGAATGTAATTTTTATTTACTTCCGGGTCGGCATCGAAGTACTGTAGTTTCTTTTTAGAAAACTCTTGGTGCTTTGTTAAATCAAAATCTGTTCTTGAGTGGATTCCCTCTACTTCTTTAAAACCAAATGGGAAGTTGTACTCAATATCGGCAGCGGCATTGGCATAGTGCGCTAGTTTTTCGTGGTCGTGGAAACGGTAATTTTCTTCTTTCACACCCAAAAGCTTATGCCATTTCATTCTGTTTTCTTTCCACTGCTCGTACCACTCTAGCTCAGTACCGGGGCGAACAAAAAACTGCATTTCCATTTGCTCAAACTCACGCATTCTGAAAATGAATTGGCGCGCCACAATTTCGTTACGGAACGCTTTACCAATTTGGGCAATACCAAAAGGGATTTTCTGACGAGCCGTTTTCTGTACATTTAAGAAATTTACAAAAATGCCCTGTGCCGTTTCAGGGCGCAGGTAAATTTTATTTGACTCCTCTGCAACTGAACCCGTTTGCGTATCGAACATTAGGTTGAACTGCCTAACCTCGGTCCAGTTGGCTGTGCCGCTCAGCGGACAAACTATATTTTCTGCTACAATTAACTCGTGAACACCTGCCAAATCTTCAGCTTCTAAAAGCTGATTCATCTTCTTTTCTAACGCATTGCCTTTTTCTACCTCTCCTGCTTTTCTGTATTCCTCTGCTTTATCTTCCAGCAATACATCGGCACGGTAACGCTTGTTCGAGTCTTTGTTATCGACCATAGGATCGTTGAAACTATCCACGTGGCCCGATGCTTTCCAAATGGTAGGATGCATAAAAATGGCACTATCCAAGCCCACAATGTTCGCGTTGAGCTGGGTCATTGCTTTCCACCAAAATTGCTTTAAATTATTTTTTAGCTCTACACCGTTCTGACCGTAATCGTAAACTGCTTGCAGGCCATCATATATTTCGCTTGAAGGAAATACAAAACCGTATTCCTTAGCATGTGACACCACTTTTTGAAAAAGTGCATTCTCTTGAGTTTGTTCTTTCTTCGCCATGCGGCAAATATAGTTAGCTTGTTTTATTTCAGGTAGAATTGGAGAAAACTATTTATTTCTTTGGGAAAATCAGTTCCTCATTTCTCCTTATTAAGAAAACTCCCTAACGCAGTTTCTCTGATCCTAAATGCTGCCGTGGGCTAGTTTTTAAAAATTTTGTATCTTTTGTGTTTATAGGGTTAATTTTAATCCAAATAATTAATTTATAAATACTTATATCTATTATAATGGGTAATATTTTACCCTAAAAAACCAATAGTTATGTAATTATTGGTTTTTTATCCTTATTTTTATACTGAACTATTATTATTCATTCATTCATATCTATCAATTATTATGGCTACTACTATTACTAGAAGAGGATTGCTTAAAAGAGGATTTATGGCAACTGGTGCATTGGCGTTGGGTTCTGCTATGCCTTGGCAAAATGCTTTGGGTTACTCTTTAGGCGAAGATAACCACCTTATCCATTACGGAAATGGGTTAAAAGAAATAAAGCCGAGTTTCAGACCTGATCCCCGCACGTTAAAGGCCCGTTTAATGGCAAACGAAAACCCTTTTGGCCCATCTCCTAAGGCTATTGAGGCTTTTCAAGGCTATGCTTCTAACGGAAATTTCTACTCTTGGATGGAAATGGGCGAACTTGTTGAAAAAATTGCCGAAAAAGAAGGCGTTAAGAAAGAAAATATTATGATGGGGCCAGGTTCTTCAGATTTACTAGAGAAAACTGCCTTGGTTAATTTTATAAACGGCGGTAACATTGTGTCTGCCGACCCACCCTATATGTCGATGATTAATGTGGCACAGTCGTTAGGAGGAAAGTGGAAGCCCATAAAACTTACGAAAGACTATGAGCACGATTTAAAAGCCATGGAAAAAGCGATTGATGCCGATACTAAAATCGTTTATATCACGAACCCGAATAACCCTACTGCTACCGTAACCGATACCAAAAAGCTTTATAAGTTCTGCGAAAAGGTTTCAGAAAAAGTGCTTGTTTTTGTAGACGAAGCCTATTTAGAACTTTGCGATGAAGGAATGAGAGCAAGTATGGTGCCGTTGGTAGCCAAAGGCAAAAACGTAATTGTATGCAGAACCTTCTCGAAACTACACGGCATGGCTGGCTTAAGAGTAGGCTACATAGTTGGCCGCGAAGATACCCTTAAAAAGATGCAAGAAATTACCCGGGGTGGTATGGGACTCACAGGGCCTTCTATCAAGGCGGCATCGGCTAGTTTAAGCGATTTGGATTTCCAAGAAATGAGCCGCACTAAAATTAAAGAATCGCGCGATTTTATGTTTGAATTCCTCAAGAGTAAAAACATAAATTACATGCCTTCACAAACCAACTTTGTAATGTTT
Source organism: uncultured Roseobacteraceae bacterium (assembly GCA_964521225.1). GTDB lineage: Bacteria > Bacteroidota > Bacteroidia > Cytophagales > Flammeovirgaceae > CAYUJH01. The sequence goes on along the minus strand of CAZFQW010000296.1, from coordinate 1,051 downwards.
CCGCTTGCGATGGATGGTAAGCAGTACCTCGATAAACTGTATGAAAAAAGTGTTGCCGTTCGTGTATTTAATTTTTGGGACAAAACATGGAGTAGGGTAAGTATGGGTTCACTCGAACAAATGAAAGTATTTGCTTCTGCATTCGACGAGGTGGTGGGTTAACTCATCAAACAAAACCCTACAAGTAACTTTGCCAAGGTTTTCAAAATGAACTTTGGCAAAGTGCTTATCAATCTTTATATGAAGTAGCTAAGCAAAATTAGTTCTCTAACCATTTGCTATAAATACTTGATAATGAGATTGATTTTCTCAATTTAAATTGGCACTAGTGCTTATCACAATTAAAAAACCAATGCTAAACCATGAATTTAGCTCTTCAAAAAACCATCGTATTTTTACTCATTATCGGAATAGGGCTTCTACTTAGAAAAAAAATAACAGGCAAAGAACAATTAGGAGGCATTAAATTACTCATTTTAAGTGTCGCCCTTCCTGCAATGATTTTTGTGGCTCTGCTAAAAATAGATATTGAACTGCACTTATTGTATCTGCCAGTTTTAGCCTTAGGGTTTAATCTCACGATGCTCATTGCTTCAAGATATGCACTACCCTTTTTTGGTATTGAAAAAGATTCTGCCAAAGGGCGCACATTTATGATGTTGATTCCTTCCCTAGCTCCCGGACTTTCTTGTTTCCCCTACTTATTAGAATACTTGGGCGAAGAGATGTTTGCATGGGCTGCCCTAGCCGATGTTGGCAACAAGATTTTTGTGCTGATTATTCTCTACATTGTGGCAATGCATTGGTACTATTTAAAGCAACAAAACAAGCAGTTAGATAGTAAGGGTAAACTGAAAGATTTATTCTTGGCACTAGTGAAAGAACCCATCAACCTAGTAATTGTATCGGCAATTGTTCTTTTAAGTTTTGGTGTCAATTTCAAAAGCTTACCTCTCTTTGGGCAAGATACTATCAGCCGACTTAGCACCATGATGACCCCCCTCATTCTGCTTTTTATTGGCTTAGCCGTGAAAGTGAAAAGAAAACAGTT
>CAZFQW010000295.1:0-5057 GCA_964521225.1 uncultured Roseobacteraceae bacterium | reverse complement strand
AAAAACATAAACTCTACTTTGAATTTGGTTGCATAAAAACGAAGGGAGGACAAATCCAGCGGGGGTTAGGGTGGGTATGAAGGGTGGAAGCTTTGGATTTTCTTGATTTTTTGGTTCGTTTTTCATCAAGGAAAAATGAACAAATGCTAAGACAACGTTACACAAATTATTATTTTATGATAATTCGTTTTTAAGAAATTAAATTTTTAAACATGCTCTTAGACGAAATTAAGTATAATTCATATTTTGAACTAAAAACTCATCTGTTACAGGGTGGTACTCAAAACTAAACACTACCCTGCCCAATTAATTGATTAATTAATAACAATCGCTTTCCGACATGAAAGGAATAATTAAAATCTGCTTTCTTTTTGCTTTGATGTTTAGTGTAGCACCTGCTGTTGCCCAAATTTCCTTGTACTTAAACCAAGGGGCAGAAGCTACAAACTCTACAGAACTCGATGTTGAAATTACCGCAAAAGGAGCGGTTGAAATGCTTATTAGCGAAGATATTAACTTTGAAGGCGCTACGTGGCAACCCTTTAAAGCAAGCAGTAAATTCCGACTCGATAAGGTAGAAGGAGAACACTACGTTTTTGTGAAAGTAAAATATAGCGATGGGGAAATCACCGCTGCGGTAGCAAAGAAAATTTTTTTAGATACGAAACCTCCCACCAACGGATTTATCAATGTAACTACTGGCACTTACATCACTAAAAATGAAGGGCTAGAATTAGAGCTTTTTGCCAAAGATGCCGCCGAAATGATGCTGAGTAACAACCCCGACTTTGCAGGTGCTCGGTGGATAGAATACCGCCATTACCTCACTTGGCGCGTGCCAGCGGGAGAAGGAGAAAAACGCATTTATGCAAAGTTTAGAGACAAAGCCAAAAACGAAACAGAAGTATTAAGAGATATCATTCAGTTAGACCTCACCCCACCTAAAAATGGAAGTTTTAAGATTTTGGCAGACCCTGTTACCCGCGACCCTAACACAGGCATTAAGGTAACGCAACAACAAAAGAAAACGCTGGCACTAGAGCTATTTGCCGACGAAGCAAAATACATGATGCTAAGCAACGACTATAACTTTTTTGGTGCTCGTTGGGAGCTTTATAGAGATTACATAGAGGAGTGGCAAATGCCCACAGATAAAGATGGCACCTACACCATTTATGTGAAATTTAAGGATTTGGCGCAAAACGAATCGGAGGTTTATTCCGATACACTTGTTATAGACACCCGCGCTCCTTATGGTGGCAGAATGCGCATAAATAAGGGTGAAACGGTAACGAACGATGCCAATATCACTTTAGATATCCGCTGTAGTGAGGCACAAGAAATGATGTTGAGCATCGACCCCGGATTTGGGGGTGTAGATTGGGAGCCTTACCGAACCACCAGAGAATTTAAGCTTCCCGTAAAAGATGATATCCATACCGTTTATGTTTCTTTTAGAGATGTAGCGGGCAATGTTTCTACCCCTGCCCAAGCTTCTATCCGCTTAGATAATACTCCGCCTCAAAATGGCACAATCACTATCCTTTCCGAAGAACCTTACACCCTTGAAGACCGAGTGAAAGTGCGTTTACAAGCAGAAGATGCCGCACAAATGCAATTGAGTACTCAAGCCAATTTCTCAGACTCATTCTGGAAAAAATACCGCCCCACTCCGCAAGAAATAATTCTTGGAACAAGTTTAGGAAAGAAGATAATCTACGCCCGTTTTCAAGATGATGTCGGCAATATTTCTAAAGTAATTGCCGATACCATTACCGTTGCTAACGAACCCGTTTTATGCAAAATCAATATAAAGGGAAATGAGAAGTTTTGTAACGATGCTAACAAGCAAGTAGCCTTAGAAATTTCGGCAATTAATGCCATCGAAATGCAGTTGAGTCAAACCGAAGATTTTACGGCAGCCGCATGGCAACCCTACCAAGACAAGTTCTCCCTCACTTTAGAAGGAGAAGAAGGTGAAAAACGCATTTTTGCAAGATTCAAAAGTGTTTATGGAGTGATAAGTAAGCCCGTTGAAACTAGGGTAATTTTAGATAGCACTGCTCCAAAAGGTACTATTCAGCTAAACGAAGGTGTATTCATTACCATCCAATCTTTGATAAATGTAAGGCTTAAAGCAGAAGGTGCAGACCTAATGCAAATAGGCTTACAGTCCGACCTTTCCGATGCTGCATGGATGAGTTATCGGGAAAACTACACCCTTGATTTGGGCGTTCAGAAAGGCACTAGAACTATTTATGCACGATTGAAAGATGCTGCGGGCAACCTAAGCGATATCCTTTCAGACTCGGTGAGTTATGCCATTCTTACGGCACGTAATGCGATTGAAATTGATGGTGGGCAAGCATTCACCAAGCAGAAAGAAGGCAAGGTGAAACTCTCGCTGTTTGCCAGTAATGCCCTAGAAATGCAAGTGAGTAATTCAGCTGATTTTAACAATGCCCAATGGGAAGTATTCGCTAAAGAAAAAGAGTGGCAACTCACCCCAGAAGATGGCGAAAAGCAAGTTTTTGCTCGGTTCAGGAGCCAAACAAAAACGGTATCTGAAACCCAAGTTGCCAATATTATACTCGATAGAGAAGCACCAAAGGGGAGCATTAAAATGGCAAATAGCAACAGAACCAAAGCTTCTAATGTAGAAGTGTCTATCAGCACTCAAAATGCTGACTTTATGCAAGTCAGTACCTCCGCTGATTTCACAGGGGCAATGTGGACTAATATTAGGCCTAACGCCTTTTTTAACTTAGGTTCTGCCATTGGCAAAACACATCACTTTTATGCTCGCTTTAAAGACGAAGCAGGCAACATCAGCGAAACTGTAACCGATAGTGTTATCTATGAGCTTACGCCGTTTCGGAATCAGCTTGTAATGAATGGCGGAAGTGAGTATGTAAACAACCCCGAAAGGAAAGTGGAAATTGAGCTTAACTCGCAGTCTGCCGAAGAAATGCAACTGAGCGAAAGCCCTGATTTTGAGGGCGCTACTTGGGAGGCCTACAACAGCCAAAAAACCTTTCAGCTTTCCGAAGGAGATGGTAAAAAGACCGTTTATGTCCGCTTTAAAAGCAAAACTTCCACTGTTTCTGAAACTGCAATAGCCAACATCGTTCTCGATACCGAAAAACCTACAGGAACGCTAGAGGTAAACAACGGCGAGTGGCAAACCATACAACCCTTAATTTCCGTGAAAATCACTGCGAAAGGAGCAGATTTTATGCAAGTGGGCTTAGCCTCTGACTTATCGGATGTCCCTTGGCGAAAAGTTGAAACAACCTTTAAAGTAGATTTAGGAGTAACCAAAGGCGACCGCTATGTATATGCACGCTTTAAAGACCAAGCCGGTAATTTGAGTAATATTGCCATAGATACCGTGAGCTATGCAATTCTTCCTGTCAGAAATGCCCTTGTAATTAACGGCGGGGATAAATTCACCAATGCCGAAGATGCTTCTGTGAACTTAGAACTGTTTTCAAGAAATGCAGTGGAAATGCAGTTGAGTAATCAGCCCGACTTTGAGGGGGTAAGCTGGGAAAAATTTCAACCTAAAAAAACTTGGCAATTGCTTGATGCCGATGGCAAAAAAACAGTATTCGCAAAGTTTAGAACAATTACCCAAACAGAATCGGAAGTAGTAGCCGATACCATTACGCTCGATAGGCTGCAACCTTCGGGTTCATTGCGTTTAGAACTCACTGAAGAGAGCCATAAAGACCCTGTGCTACTTGTATATCCTAAATCGCCACATGCTACACACATGCAACTCTCTGAAACACCTAATTTTGAGGGTAGATACTGGGAAGCGTTCAGAGAAAGACCTTTGCCAATTAGGTTTATAAATAGGGGCGAAAAAATTGTGTATGTACAGTATCGCGATGCCGCCAATAATATTTCCGATATAATTTCTGATACTTTAATTCTTGAAATATATCCGTATGCCTCCAATTTTGAGATAGATAGAGGAAGTCGATACACAACAAACCCCGATAAAAAGGTAACGCTGGGTATTTTTTGCAGAGATGCCCAAGAAATGATGATCAGTAACAATGCCGATTTTAAAGGGGGGGTATGGGAGCCCTATCAAGAAGTAAAAGATTGGATTTTAGAAGGGGAAGACGGAGAAAAAACAGTCTATATCACGTTCAGAAGTAGTACCAAAACGGCAGGAGGTATCCTCAATAAATCAATCACTTTAGATAGAGACCCGCCTAGTAATCCTCAAATTTTAGTCAATAATGGAGCGGAAAGCACGCTCGACGCTTATGTTAGCGTAGCAGTAAAAGCAGAAGGCGCAGTGGGCATGCAGATAAGCCTTTCTAAAAATTTTGAAGGCGCAGTTTGGAGCAATTACTCTGAGTCTTCTTTCAGATTCGATTTGCCCTCAGTCGGAGGGACCCATACCCTTTATGCTAGGTTTAGAGATAATAATGATAACATATCGGCAATCGTTTCTGATGATATTTTGCTAGAAATCAATCCTTTAGAAACCGATTTCACGATTGATAATAAGGCAATCTACTGCACCGATAAAAACGGGAACGTTCAATTACAATTATTTGCCCGCTCTGCAAAAGAAGTCATGATTAGCAATACTGCCAATTTCAGCAGAGGGAAATGGCAGCCTTTCAAAAGCAACATTCCGTGGCAACTTTCTTCTGAAGATGGAGAAAAAGAAGTTTTTGTAAAATTTAGAAGTGCAACTCAAACAGAGTCTGCCCCAATTTCGAGGAAAATAATATTCGATAGGCAGCCCCCCGTAAATTGCGACATTACCCTTGAGCAAGACTTATGGACAGAATCGAGTAGAATTAGAGTATTCGCTAAAGCTACCGATGCCGTACTGATGCAACTCAGCGAAGATGCGAATTTTTTTGAGGTAAGATGGCTGCCTTTTACTGACCAACTCACCTATTTGGGGCTTTCAAAAGGAGATGGCGAAAAAACAGTACATGCACAATTTAAAGACGAAGCGGGCAACATATCGCGTGTCATCCGCAAGTCTCTTGTCACCGACGCGGCGGCTCATGACGGAGCGCGCT
>CAZFQW010000294.1:0-5105 GCA_964521225.1 uncultured Roseobacteraceae bacterium | reverse complement strand
ATTTGCAATATAATTGTAGCAGTCGAGGATTGAAAGAAAAAATTTTTACGTGGTTGAATTTATACAAAAACGAATTGACTAAATAGAAATGCGGGCGTAGTTCAATTGGTTAGAACGCGACATTGCCAATGTCGAGGTTGGCGGTTCGAGACCGCTCGCCCGCTCCAAATAAAAAATACGACTTTTAAAGTCGTATTTTTTTTAAAGAATTGATAGCAAAAATAAGGAAAATATTACCCCCCAAATACCATCCATAAAATGCCAGTAAGTTCTCAGTAGTTTAAATTTCAATAGTTCGTAAGGGTTTGTTACAAAAACCAATGTTTTAACAGGATCCTTCGATAGATTTTGGATGTCAAGGGTTTGTTTCAACATAAACATTAACCCTCCTAGAACGTGCAACAGGTGCAAGCCCGATATCAGATAGAAATACGCTCCCATAACACCTGTATCGAGAAATATTCCCGTAGTCCGAAGTTGCTCCCAACTTATAATTTGTGTAACGCCAAAGGTTGCCCCTAAAGTTAAAGATGTCCATAGCCACTGCATAGCTAACTCTAGTTCCTCAGATTGTACGTAGCCAAATGCTTTATTTATAGTGAAGCTACTCGCCCCAATAAAAACGGTACTTATCACAAAAGATATTGGAAATTCATCGGCAGTAAGTTGCCTATCCATAGAAAACCAAAAAGCAATACACAGAAAGCTGAAAATAACCACAATGCCCACAATGGCTAAATAAACGAGCGTTTGATGCGGATGCATTTGCTCAAGCCTTTCAATACTAAAGCGAGGCGGTTTTGTTTTTTTTTGTTCTTTGAAACGTTGGCTCATAGTGTACACTGTTTTTAGTAACTTTTAGTACTAAATAGATTGTAAAATGTAGAAGTTCCTATTTTTCGGTTTGATTTTACCCCGCCCAATTTTCTCTATCTAATGAGCGATACTGAATAGCTTCTGCTAAATGTTCTATTTTAATATCTTCTGAAGCAGATAAATCGGCAATAGTTCTTGAAACACGAAGTATGCGGTCGTAAGCTCTTGCCGAAAGTCCCAACTTTTCCATGGCTCTTTTCAATAAGTTTTTACCTGCTGTATTAATTTCACAAATTTCTTTTACCATAGGCGAAGGCATCATAGCATTGGAATGAATGCCTTTATTATCTTTAAATCTTTCTAGCTGAATGTTTCTTGCCTCAATTACTCTTTCTCTAATGTCGGTACTACTTTCTGTTTTCCTGTTTGCAGTCATCTCGTCGAAAGAAACTGGTGTTACTTCAACATGTAAATCGATTCTATCGAGCAATGGGCCACTTATTTTGTTAAGATAACGCTGCACTGTTCCCGGAGAACAAACACACTCTTTTTCTGGGTGATTATAATATCCGCATGGGCACGGGTTCATGCTTGCAATGAGCATAAAATTGGCAGGGAACTCTACAGAAAGTTTCGCTCTTGAAATAGTTACCCTTCTTTCTTCTAAGGGTTGCCGCATTACTTCGAGTACTGTGCGCTTAAATTCAGGAAGTTCATCCAAAAATAGTACGCCATTATGTGCTAAAGAAATTTCGCCGGGTTGTGGAATACCTCCCCCTCCAACTAGTGCCACATCGCTAATGGTATGGTGTGGGGAGCGGTAAGGTCTTGTAGAAATTAGGTTGGTGTTAATCCCTAGTTTCCCTGCCACAGAATGGATTTTAGTAGTTTCTAAAGCTTCATGTAAACTTAAAGGGGGAAGGATAGAAGGCAGCCTTTTAGCCAACATGGTTTTCCCTGCTCCGGGTGGGCCTATCATTACTACATTATGCCCGCCCGCTGCTGCTATTTCTAATGCTCTTTTTATATTTTCTTGCCCTTGTACGCTAGAAAAATCGGCTACATAATCATTCAAGTTGCTAAAGAAAATATCGCGTGTATCTTTTACTTCCGGTTCAATATGAATATCTCCTTCAAAAAAACCGATGGCTTCTTTTATATGGCTTACCCCTATTACATCTATATTATTTACAATAGCAGCCTCAGATGCATTTTCTTTCGGTAATATAAATCCCTTAAAACCTTGGTTGCGTGCTTCTATTGCCATGGGCAGTGCCCCCTTAATAGGTCTTAACTGACCGTCTAGGGCAAGTTCACCCAAAATAAGGTACTTGTCTAAGTCTTCTGTAATTAGTTGCCCTGAGGCTTTCAGTACGCAAAGAGCGATAGGTAAATCATACGAAGAACCTTCTTTCCGCAAATCGGCTGGGGCAAGGTTTACAACTACTCGCTTTCGGGGCATTACATATTCACAATGTTTTAAAGCAGATTCTACTCTTTGTTGGCTTTCTTTTACTGCGTTGTCGGGAAGACCCACAATAAAAAATTTAGTTCCACTGATAATATTTACTTCTAGAGTAATTACTGTCGCATTTACGCCTAAAAGTGTACAACCGTAGGTTTTAGCAATCATAGCTAATTTATTTTAATCAATCGTTTGAGTCAAAAAGATTAGGAAGTAGGAAACACTTCTCAAAATTCATGAAATGTAAATTATAGATTTAAAGGTTTTTCAACAACTCGTATCATTCTCTAGTTACTTTTAAAATTAACACTTCGATATTTTATATAAGTATTTATTTATCTGACCTTTGTTAAAGCAACTCTTAATCTAATAATTTCTTGTTTTCAGTTGGTTATGCTTTAAAATTAAAGGAAGCTATCGAAGCATCGGAAATATAAATCATCAATAGTTCAATGAATAAAAGAAAAATAGCTCTTTTAGGCTCTACTGGGTCTATCGGAACACAAACTTTAGATGTAGTGAGAGCCTCCCCTGAACAATTTGAAATCACGGTGCTGACTGCACGAAGTAATGCAGATTTATTAATAAAGCAAGCTTATGAATTTAAACCCAAAGCGGTAGTAATTGGCGATAAGCGGTTTTATCGGAAAGTGAATGAATCGCTCAATAAAATAGATGTAGAAGTTTTTGCTGGCAACGAAGCCCTTAACGATGTAGTTACAGCTAACTATGTTGATGTTGTGCTTACCGCGTTAGTAGGTTATGCAGGTCTTAAGCCCACACTCTCTGCTATTAGAGCTAAAAAAGACATTGCGCTTGCCAATAAAGAAACTTTGGTAGTCGCTGGGGAAATGGTAACCGAAGAAGCAAAAAAATACGGTGTTTCTATTTACCCTGTTGATTCGGAACATTCTGCTATTTTCCAATGCTTAGTCGGGGAAAAAAAAGAATCAGTCGAAAAGATTATTCTGACCGCCTCGGGTGGGCCGTTTCGAGGAAAAACAAAAGAGCAGTTAGCAAACGTCTCAAAAGCACAAGCTTTAAAACATCCTAATTGGGAGATGGGGGCAAAAATCACTATCGATTCTGCTAGTCTAATGAACAAAGGGCTTGAAGTGATTGAAGCAAAATGGCTTTTCGATGTTCCTGTAAGTGCAATAGAAGTGGTAGTTCATCCGCAGTCTATTATTCACTCGATGGTTCAATTTGTTGATGGAAGTATAAAAGCCCAATTAGGGCTGCCTGATATGAAACTCCCCATACTATATGCCTTAGGTTACCCTAAAAGAATGAATTCTGCATTTAAACGCTTCAGTTTTAAAGATTACCCCTCACTAACCTTTGAACAACCCGATACACATACTTTTAGAAATTTAGCATTGGCCTTCGAAGCCATTAAAAAATCAGGAAATTTACCCTGTGCATTAAATGCTGCCAACGAAATTGCTGTTGAGCGATTTTTAAAAGATGAAATTAGTTTTTTAGAGATTGGAGAAATCAATGCAAGCTGTTTAGCAAAAATTAACTACATAGCATCGCCCTCTTATGAAGATTTTGTAGAAACTGACAGCCTCACAAGGCAATTGGCCGCATCCCTCTGAATTTCTTTTAAAGCCTTATTGTTAAAAAATTGAGTTAATTTTGAGATAAAGGAATCTAAATTCTGGACAAACAAATTGAATACTTGATAATTGTAAACTGTGAGTATTCTTTAAAGAAAATTATCGTATGGAAGTTATTGTAATGATTGCCCAGGTGTTGTTATCGCTATCTTTTTTGGTAGCCTTACACGAACTCGGGCATTTGCTCTCTGCCAAAGCATTTGGAATGAGAGTCGAAAAATATTCTATTGGTTTCCCTCCAAAAATATTTGGTGTAAAATACGGAGAAACCGAGTACTCTTTTGGTGCCATTCCGCTAGGAGGGTTCGTTAAAATCGCTGGAATGATAGACGAGTCGCTAGATACAAACCAAATGAACTCTGAACCCCAGCCGTGGGAGTATCGCTCAAAGCCTGCTTGGCAAAGGTTAATTGTAATGATGGGGGGAATTATTGTTAACATCATCACGGGTATCATCATCTTTATATGTATTAAATATGCGATTGGAGAAGTTTATTTTTCGGCGGACGACGTAAATAAACATGGAATTTATGCAGGTAAAATTGCCGAAGATATTGGCTTAAAAACAGGGGACAAAATCGTTAAGCTAAACGGCTTAGACTATGATAGTTTTAGTGATGTCACCGACCCTAACTTTTTCTTAGATAACGGCAGCTATTATACTGTAAAACGTGGTAATAGTACAATTGAGGTTACTATACCAGGCGATTTAATTGAACGACTAAGCGATGAAGAAAGTAGTGGGCAGTTTATTTCACCACTACAGCCCTTTACTGTAGAAGAAATTACAATAGGTAGCGAAGCCGAGCGAGTAGGATTAAAAGCAGGTGATAAGATTGTAGCATTAAACGGTAATTCAACCCCTTATTTTCAACAGTTAAGGAAAGCTCTTATAGAAGAAAGTGGCAATGAAATACAGCTAACTGTTCTTCGGAATAACGAAGAGGAAACGTTAACCGCTCAAGTTTCCCCGGAAGGCACGTTAGGCTTTCGAGTAAATATTGATTTAAAGCCTTCAACCTATAACTACTCTATTGCAGAGGCTATCCCTGTTGGTACAGTGGAAGCATTCCAAGTAATTACGGTGCAACTGAAAGCTTTTGGGAAAATTTTCCAAGGAGATGTTAACCCTTCTAAATCGTTAAGTGGCCCTATCGGGATTGCAAGAATTTTTGGAGGTACCTGGAACTGGCTAAAATTCT
>CAZFQW010000293.1:0-5106 GCA_964521225.1 uncultured Roseobacteraceae bacterium | reverse complement strand
AAAATACATTCACAATTAATTCACACAAAATATTTGCTTTTTAAAATGGGGGGGGGATAGGTTTATGGGATATTTATTATTTTTAAAATTTAAAATCTCTATTATTATGAAAAAGAAAGTTTTTTTTGGTTTTAGTTTATGTTCGCTGACATTCGCATTGGTTTTAGTAATGAGTTTGGATAGTGAATCTTCATTGAAAGCTAAAAGTCAAAGAGCACCTTGTTATCTTAAATGGACTGCGGATGCAGATAAAACCCCTGTATGTTATTGGTCTGGAACGACAATGCTGTGCATAGAAGGTCCTGTTGAATGTGCTGACCCTGAATAGCTGCTAGCTATTATTTATTGAGGCTTTTTTGCATAATCATATAAATCTTTGTGCAAAAAAGCCCTTTTCTGATGTGATAACTTATCTATAATGATATAATCCATGAAAAATATTACTAGAATTACTTTATTCGCTATATTAATAGCATGTGAGCCTGTTGAAAAAACAAATTCTTTAGAAAATAAAGCTAATTATATAACTACCGACTATGTTACATTCTCGGTAGATAGTTTAACTTCTGTTCAATTAATTACACCTGATATAATAAATTACAATTCAGAACAATGCTTAATTTTTGGAAATTATTTAGATAATACTTTGCAGATATATGATTGGGATTCAAAACAACGAATAAATCGAATTCAATTTGAGAAGGAAGGACCAACGGGTATAAATAATTTAGAAGGATTTAAGTATATAAACCAAGATAGCATTTTAGTTTTTAGCAGTAAAAGGGGAACTCTTTTTTGGTTTGATGAAAAAGGAAACCTATTAGATACTATTAAACATAATCAAGCAATTTCACATCGACTAATTGCACACGCATCGCTTCCCGTAATTTATGATGAAGGCTATTTGTATATTAGTAATTTGGGATTACCCTTGCTTTACAACAATAGTGCAAAAGGATATTGGAAAAATCGACCGCAGAAATTAGAATACAGTGTTGAGGTCGGTAACAAAAAACACTTTGAATATAATGTTGATTACCCGCCTGTTATTAAAAATAGCGAGGGCATTATTTTAATGCATAATTTTTCTAGAGTTTTTAATGGGAAAGAGTTCGTTTACGGTTGGCATAAAGACGAAAATCTTTACCTAATGCACAAAGACTCGTTGAGTATTCACGACTTCTTTACAGTAAAAAGCAAGTATGTTGAAAAAACGTTTAATGAATCTTTTTTAGGAGATATTGATGAAAATGAAAAACTTAATCGGTTTGATTGCTTACAGTCCTTATATCGCAACCTTATTTATGACCCTTATCGGCAGGTATATTATAGGCTTGTTTTGCATCGATTTACTGAAGACGAACTGTTATCAAACCCTAACGAATGTGAAGATTATACTCGCCCACTCTCAATTATGGAAATTAGTTCTGATTTCAAACTAAAACAGGAGTTAAAACTTCCTGCCAAAACTTATAATCCCGATGTTTTTGTTGTTTCTCCTGAAGGATTCTATTTATCTATTAATAATCCGTACAATGAAAATTCTAATGAAAACGAACTTCAACTAGAACGCATTAATTTTGATGAACTATGAAATATAAGTGGCGAATCCCATTTTTTATTCTGTGCATAAGTTCAATTTTATCGTGTAAACATGAATCAGACGAATTGTATCGCTCTATTTTGACGCAACTAAAGGTTGATACAACCATTGATTTTATTTTTTTTCTACCAGAAAACCCGTGCCCCTTTTGTGAGGAAAAATTGAAACTTATATTAAAACTGAATGCTACTAAAAAAATAGCCGTTGTTTTCTCAGGAATGAGTGAAAAGCATTTACGATTTAAATCAAAAGAATATGAGGACATTCAAAAAGTCAAAGTTTATATTGATAGCTCACAAAAAGCTATTTTAAATGCATTAGTTAATCAAAGTGGTTCATTGTATCAAATTTCCGATGAGGGAAAACTTATTCATTTATTAGATATTACTCCAAATTCTGTTTTAAAACTTTCCTCTTACCTCGAATAATTTAATACCTTAGCATTAATGCTAACTCTATTTCAATGCTCACTTACCTCCTAAAACGTCCTATTGCCGTTGTAATGTCTTTTGTGCTACTGCTTGTGTTTAGTGGAATTGCCTTTTTTCAGTTACCTATTTCTTTGCTACCTGCTATTCAAATTCCTGAAATTGTGGTGAAGGTGAAAGCCCCTAATTATGCCCCTCAGCAAGTAGAAAACAGCCTACTAAAACCAATTAGAGAGCGTTTGGCCACACAAAACGGCTTAAAAAACTTAGAATCTAATGCTTCGGGAGAGTTCGGAATTATTAAGCTCCAATTCGAATATGGCACAGATATGCAATTAGCCTACTTGGATATAAACGAACAAATAGACCGTTTAAGCGATGTTTTACCTAATGAGATAGAGCGTCCGCAGGTAGTTAAAATCAATACGAGCGACATCCCCATTAGTCGTTTGCAGGTAGTTCCCAAAATAGACGAGCAAGACCTAACTGCCCTCAGTAGGCTTTCTGTGAAAGTGCTTAAAAAACGCTTAGAAGCCATTGAAGGCGTTTCTTTGGTAGATATTAATGGCACTCAGCATCAGGTTATTTCTATTGTCCCTCAAAAAAGAAAAATGTTTGCTTTAGGAATTTCCGATGCAGATATAAGCCAAACCATTCAGCAGAATAATAAGCAGTTAGGAGCTATTTCGGTAAAAGATGGGCAGTATCGCTACTTTTTAAATATCGAAGCCACCCTTCAATCTATTGAAGATATTCAGCAGCTTTCTATTTTAAAAAATGGCAATACAATTGCCTTAGCTGAAATTGCTACTATTTCGCTTGCCAACGATAAAATATTTTCTTGGCACCTTTTCAACCATCAACCGGGGGTAGTAATTACTATCCACAAACAAGCTTCTGCTCAAATGCGCACTGTTGATACGCGCCTAAACGAGGCTTTTTTGCAGTTTAAAAAAGAATTTCCCACACTCAATTTCGCTTTTACCCAAAACCAAACTACTTTACTCAATCTGAGTATTAATAACCTTCAAACTTCTTTATTATTTGGAGGTTCCTTTGCCTTTATTATTTTATTTCTGTTTTTAAAACATTATCGTATTGCTTTTATCATAGGTATTAGTTTGCCTAGTTCTCTTATTATTTCTTTTTTATTTTTTTATTTAACAGGCTTGTCTATCAATATTATTTCGCTCAGTGGAATGGCTTTGGGTATTGGAATGCTCATTGATAATGCAATTATTGTGTTAGATAATATTAGCAGACATTTTAACGATTCGCAGGAAAAAGAGGCATTACAGAGGCTGTTCAACGCTTGTGTATATGGCACTGAAGAGGTGATGTCGCCCTTAGTGAGTTCTGTTTTAACCACTCTAGCCGTTTTTGTTCCCCTTATATTTTTAAATGGATTATCGGGCGCATTATTTTACGACCAAGCCCTCGCTGTAGGCATTACGCTACTGTGTTCTCTATTAGTATCTTTTATTTTATTGCCACTTTGTTTTTGGTTATTTTTCAAGATTAATATTCAAAGAAAACCTTTGAGTTTAGGCGGAGAAAGCAAGTTATTTACGCCAATTTTGCAATTATATCAGTGGTTGCACCATCTTTTTTTTCGCTATAAAATAATTACTGTTATATTCTTTTTAATACTTAGTTTTTCAGGTATTTTGTTTTTTAATCAAATAGATAAAAATACACTCCCAATTATCGAAAAAACCGACTTTCAACTATCTTTAGATTGGAACGAACCCGTTGAAGTGGGGGAAAGTAAAAAAAGAGTTGAAACCTTATTAAATCAGTTTGAAAATCAATATCAATTGGCTGAAAGTGATATTGGTTTAAAGCAGTTTCTTATCCAAGAAAGCGAATCAAATACCACACAAACAGATATTTATTTTTTGTGTGAGAACGAATCTTTAAGAAATCAATTAATTAAAAACTTAAACAGCTATTTTATAAAACATTACCCCAACGCTAAATACGCCCTCAACGATGCCTCTAACGCATTCAACCAATTATTTGCAGCCTCTAAGCCCTATTTTGAAGCCCGTTTTTCTAGTCTTCAAAACCAAGAGTTATTATCTACCGAAGTTTTAAATTCCATATCGGCAGTACTTCCCCAAAATTCATTTATTTTAGGTGAAGGTTGGGTAAATACAACGGCAGTTAGGTTACAAATAGACACCAAACAATTAAACACCTATCATATTGATTATGAGGATGCTTTAGCGCAAATTAACCAAATATTTGGCAATGCCACCATTTCAGAAATTAAAAGCTTTGGAGAGACTCAGCCTATCCGCCTTGTATCTAAGAAAGAAGATTTCACCTCTAAAATCCGCAAAGAATTTCTCTACAAAACAGTACATAATTCAGACGGAAGCGCAAAACAAATGGCTTATCCCCTACATAATTTTGTGAGCTATAGCTTTGAAACTGCCTATAAAAGCATTACTTCTACCACACTTGGGGCTTACCAAGCCATACAGTTTGAAAATAAAAATCTTAATCATGATGAAATTTCAAAAAAATTAATATCCTTCTCCCAAAAAGAGGGGAAATTCACCATAGATTTTGAAGGCGAGTATTTCGATTCAAAAGATAATTTACAACAGATGATTTATATTTTAATTATTGCTACTCTTTTATTGTATTTTATTTTAGCAGCACAGTTTGAGTCTTTTTTACAGCCCTTCATTATTTTATTAACGCTCCCATTAGGAATTACTGGTAGTTTATTGTTTTTGTGGTTTGCGGGGGCAAGTATTAATATAATGTCGGCTATTGGAGTAGTAGTAATGCTAGGTATTATGGTGAACGATGCTATTTTAAAAATAGATACTACCAACCGCTTATGGCGCTCACAGGAAGAAAAAAATAAAATCAATTTAAAAGCTGCTATTTTTCAGGCAGGTACTATGCGGTTAAAACCTATTATTATGACTTCTATTACTACTATTTTAGCTATTTCTCCTGTTCTGTTTTCTTCGGGAATTGGTGCCGATTTACAGAAACCGCTCGCCTTAGCCGTTATTGGAGGGCTAACCGTAGGGACTTTTACCGCTTTATTTTTTG
>CAZFQW010000292.1:0-5177 GCA_964521225.1 uncultured Roseobacteraceae bacterium | reverse complement strand
TACCCTTTTTATAGTTTGCTTTTTGTGCAGTTTCTAGCATTGTACCAAACAGCTCCTTTGCTTTAAAGTAACTGCCATTCATCATTGTCATCCAGGCGATGTGATAATAGGCATCTGCAATGCCTTCAAGATAGTTATTTGCCTCGGCTAGGGCAATAGCTTTGCCTGTATATTGAAGCACCAAAGAAGAGTCGGACTCTCCATATTGATTGGCAATAAGATTATAGGTATCTACTTTTTCAATGGCGCTAAGCTCTCCTTCTAATACGTTTTGAAGAGAATCAAGAGTGGCTTGATTCTGTGCAAAAGTGATTTGACAAAGCAGCACAAATACACAAATAAAACCATTGATTTTTTTCATAGCATAAGTTGATGGGGTAGTAGATGCCTCTAAAATAATTGAATAGCTAATCTTCGTCAAATGTTTGTAAACGAATTACGCAATAGCGGATGAATAAGCACTAAGAAAATGGTACGGAGTAAAAATCAGCCTGTAAAACCTTATTATCTTTCAATCTTTTTGTGACATTAAGGTTTATGAAATTACCAAACTCTTTAACTTTACCAAAAAAAACACAATTCGATATGCTTAAAAAAATTATTTTCATTTTGATATTAACCATTTTGGCAGTTATTATCGGAGGATTTTTCTTTATTCAAACGGCTAATCAGTACCAAACCGATGGCGAAATTTCCATTCAGGGCTTAAGCGAGAAAATCCGCATTGTTCGCGACGAGAAAAATATGCCTTACATCTATGCTCAAAATCGCCACGATTTGCTCTTTGGGCAGGGGTTTGCCATGGCACAAGACCGCCTGTTTCAAATGCAACTTACCCGTATGTTTGCCGAAGGGAGAATCTCAGAATTGGCAGGGAAAATTTCAAGAGATTTAGATATAAAGCACCGAACCATTGGTTTTGCTCGTGCAGCACAAAAACATGTTAAAGTTTTGAATGAGGCTGAAAAAGCAGATTTAGAAGCCTTTGTAGCAGGGGTTAACCAGTTTATTGAGCGGGATGAAAATATCCATTTAGAATTTAGCTTGGCAGGGATTAAACCCGATAAATGGACAATTACCACACCTGTAACTATTGTGTATTATATGGGCTGGAGTTCTTCTTCCAATATGGAAGTGGAACTGATTTTACAGCAACTCTACCAGAAATTAGGGAAAGAAAAGTTTACCTCAATTCTGCCCATCCATACCAACCTCGATGACAGCACGCAGGTATTTGCAGACCCGGTTGAAATCAGTCAAATGCTGCAAAACACGACTCAGTTTACCTCCTTAGCAAAGGCAGAAAAGTGGCTTAAAAACACTAACCGACAGCTAGCATGGGGCAGCAATAATTGGGCAACCGATGGCAGCCGCTCTACTTCGGGTAAGCCGATTTTAGCAGGAGATCCGCACCTCGATTCTCGCATTTTACCCGGCACTATGTATGCTTGTGGGCTATTTTCGCCTGCGGTTCGAGCCGTTGGGGTAACCATTCCCGGTATGCACGGCTTGCTCATTGGCAGAAACGATTACCTCACCAATAGCCTCACCAATGCATACCTCGATGTACAAGATTTGTACGTTATGCCCATCGACTCTCAAAATGAAAATAACTATCTTATTGGAGAGGAGTCGTATCCTTTTGAAACCATTGAAGAAACGCTTTTAATTAAATCTACTGACCGTTTTAAAGAAGAGCATCTGACTTTAAAAGCCACTAGATATGGTGTGGTAGTCAACGATTTATTTCCAGAAATTGCCAAAGGGAAAGCTTTGGTACTGCGCTGGGCTGCCCTTGAAAATATGCAACCCACACTAGGGCTTTCTCATTTACTCGATGCTAAAACGGTAGAAGAAGCCAGCGAAATTCTTAAAAACGGCACAATGGGTTGCAACAATATTGTACTTGCCGATACCAAAGGGAATATTTTATGGAAAACCATCGGGACAATTCCAAAGCGTATGGAAGGCACGGGGCGCATGCCTTTTGTTGTGAAAGATTCGGTAGATAATTGGTTGGGGTTTGTCTCTCAAGACTCAATGCCAATGGAGCAAAATCCCTTGAAAGGTTGGGTCGGAAACGCCAACAACAACGCGATTCAGTCAGACTACCCGCACTATGTTTCTAACTTCTTTGCGCCTTATTATCGCTATGCACGCCTTAAGAGTTTAATGGAAAGCCAAGCTAAATTTTCGGTAGATGACCACTGGAACTACCAACGCGATGTGTATAATTCTCTTGCCGAAAAACTGAGCCCGATTATGGTAAATGCACTCAAAGAAAATGAAGAGACAAAGGCAATTGCCGAACGGTTGAATCAATGGAATTATGAGGAAAATTTGGAGAGTGTAGAAACAAATTTATTTCAAAATATTTATCGCCATTTTGCTTACGAGGTGTTTGTTGATGAGCTCGGAGAAGATTTAGGGATGACCTACCTCAAGAATTATTATGTGTGGCAAGAGCGTTTCGAGAAAATGTATTTGGCCGGAAATTCAGAATGGTTTGATGATACCAGAACTACGAATAAGATAGAAACACTGAATGACATGATTGTAAGAGCCGCCTTAAAAGCAAAAGCAGAACTTAGCCAGAAATATGGGGAAGAAATGAGTGCTTGGACTTGGGGAAAAAACCACCAAATATCTTTTGTGAATCCACTTTTTAGAGAAGGAGGAGCGAAGGAATATTTTGGCCAGCGATTTCCAATGGCGGGTTCTGGGGAAACTTTGTACAGGGCTCGTTTTGCCTATGATAACCCGGAAGAGGTTGTGTTTTCTGCCTGCTTGCGCATGGTAGTCGATTTAGCCGACGACGAAAAAGTAAGAGCTGTTTTGGCAGGAGGTACCATCGGCAGAACGTTCAACGATGGCATGGGCGACCAGCTAGAAGCCTACATGCAGGGTGCTTCGCTTTACTGGTGGTTCAGCAACGAACTCATTGAAAAAAACAAGAAAAGCGAGTTGGTATTAATGCCTTGAGATTTTTAGTATTAATTGAGATACAAGCACCCAATTTCAGAGCAAAATATTCATTACCCTATTCGCTCTAAAGAAGAAATTCGTGCCACGAATCTGAAATGCTAACATCCATTCGTATAAGTTTTTTTAGCATAGTACCCAGTCGAAATTAAGTATCGTTTATTTGCTAGGCAAAACACTCGAACTGAGGCTTTAAATAATTTTTTATTCGTGATTTAAAATTGAACATTCACTTAGAATTAAAGCCCCTATTATTTTTTAAAATTTAGACATAAAAAAAGCCTGCCGGGTGAAGGCAGGCTTTAAATTTTATAAAAATATCTCGCACAATTGCAGCTTATTTTGTAAGCATTTTATCGAGAATATGAATGTAGTTATCTTTAACAGTGCAACTCACTTTAACCATCATTAAAGCGGCGCCACTATAAAAAGCATTTTTTTGATATTTGCGTAAAACATCATATTTAAATCGAATTGTTTTTTCCATTCTGAGTTTATAGTCGTAGTCTGTTTCAAACTCTCCACGCGGCACAAACATTTCTTGCTGAGCACTTATATCTTTCATTATATTTCCCCTATATTTCTGAACAATAAGCGGGTGTATAGTTTTAAACTGCTCCGCAGAAAAATATTTATTTAACCCATAAGTATAAGAAAAAGGGGCACTTTTCCCAGTTATTTGCTGTGCGTTTGCAGTTGCAATTCCGCCCATCATAAATAAAGAAATTATTAATATTTTTTTCATAATTAAAATCTAAGATTATTTAGCCATTGGTTTCATTAATCGGAAACCTACATCTTTTGCTCTAATTGCTGGTGGCAAGCTTGTTCTTTTAGCAACTCTATTCAGAAAGGCAAAATCTATACATGACCCTCCTCGTAATACTTTTCTTTTAGTCTGAGAAGGTCCTTTAGGGTTCTTTGCTTTAGATTGTTTGTAATAAGTTTTGCTATACCAATCGTGGCACCATTCAGAAACATTGCCACTCATATCGTAAAAGCCTAACTCATTTGCATATTTCGTTCCTACAGGATGTATCTTGTAACCCGAGTTGATGTCGTGCCATCCTACCTGAGTGGAGCGATTACTCCCCGAGTACTCGTAGTTTTGGCTAATCATGCCACCACGGGCGGCAAATTCCCATTGTGCTTCAGAAGGCAATGAACCACCCGCCCACTCGCAAAAAGCTTGCGCTTCGTACCAAGTGATATAGACCATTGGATTGTGATCAAGCCAGCCACCTTCTGGTGTACGTGCCGGCATTTGCATTCCTGTTGCCTGTGCAAACTGTCTGTATTCGCTTACGGTAACCTCCTTTGCGCTCAGGTAAAAGTCATTTAGAGTTACTTGGTGAACGGGAGCTTCATCTAAGCTGCCCCTTGAGCTACCCATCATAAAAGTTCCTCCGGTTACAAGAATCATCTCAAGCTCTATTGTTTTAAATTTTGCTCGTACTTCAAAGTATACATCGAACGGTAACTCGCCTACTTCGTCGAGCATTCGCCAAACTATTTTTTTTCTTTTTCCTCCTATTACGCCCTGCCCTACGTCGCCCGTTACGAGTTTTAAAGGCTTGTCTAAATTGATAGAACAATAGGCACTTACATCAAAATCTAAGCCCCCGTAGATGTCGTAATAAATAGCAATAGTTCCGTCATCTTGCTCTACAACCTCTACATTATCAAGGGTTTGTGCATGAGAAGCTACATAAAAGCAAAAAAGGAAGGGTAAGATGGTAGTGATATTCCTAAGGACTTGCATCATTGGATATTATATGGTTTTGTTAAATTAATATGGCTAATTTATAAAAGTAATTTTACCGTACCATGAAAAAATCAATGTATGGCATTTGGTTAGCAAATTGTTTCAAAAAGAAAGCCACTTTAAATATCCCTAGTAACTCAAGTTTACTAGCAGTTGTATGTGTGTATAAACCAAATTTTTTTTGTGAATTTTCAAGTTATTAAGTGCGCTTGTTAACAAATAATTATTTTTAAGAATGCCCTATTCTTATTTTACTCACCATAGGATTTACAAAATAAATAAAATCACTTTTTCACATTAATTTATTAAAATTCGTTATTCGCAATTGAGCATTTATTGAGGATTAATTTATTGCGACCAAGAAAGCGCACAAACAGTTAGAGCATGTTTAAAAATTTAATTTCTTAAAAACGAATTATCATAAAATAAT
>CAZFQW010000291.1:0-5189 GCA_964521225.1 uncultured Roseobacteraceae bacterium | reverse complement strand
TGTGAATTAATTGTGAATGTATTTTAATTAATTTCCACAGGAGTGTCGTGTTCTAACTGTAGGTTGTTGGTGGTAATTACTTGGCTATTGGGGGCTAGCCCTTCTATAATTTCGATTTCTTTCCCATTTTCTAGCCCTGTGGTTACGTAGTTCCATTTTGCTTTGCCAGCTTCGTGGGTAAATACTACGCTTTTACCGGAGCGTATTACGAGGGCTTCTTTAGGGACTGCCAAGGCCTTTGCACGAGGTATTCGCAATGTTACAGCTACATTCATTCCCAATATTAAGCCTTGGGGTTGTTTTACCGTCAATAATAGACTCACCTGCCCGTTTTCGCCTACTAAGGGGTTAATCCGGCTAAGGCTTGCCTCGTATTGGGCGGTGGTGTTTCCAATTAACCGTAGCGTTGCTTTTTGCCCTATTTTTAGTTGGTTAATATCCGTTTCTAACACTTGGGCTTTTACAGTTAACTCATTGGAAGAGTACAACTTACAAAATGCTTCGCTGTTAGTTAGGCTTCCTTCGTTAGCAAAAAGATTGGCGATACGCCCCGGAAAAGGGGCTTTAAGTACGGCGTTTTCTACTTGGTACTTTGCCTCTTGGTAGTTGATATGTGCAATGCCTAAGCCGCTACTTGCAAGCATATTTAGGCGTTGTTGGGCATTCATTGAGGTGGTATCGCCGTTATAAAGGGCGTACTCATCGAGTTTTAATTGGTAGTCGCCTTGCCTTACTTGGAGTTCTAATCTTGCTTTTTCTAACGCTAGTTCTAATTGAGTTCTATTTAATTCGGCAATTAATTCACCTTTTTTTACAAAATCGCCGTTTTGCACATATATTTTTTCTAATTTACCCTGTGTTTCAAAAAATAAATCGACCTGTTTTTCTGCTTCTACTTTTCCTTTTGTTTCAATAAAATATTCAAATACTTTTTCTTTTACCACTTTTGTTTCTACTTTAATATTTTCGGTAGCAGCAATGTTTTCTACGGAGGCTAGTTCTGCCTCGGTAGGCGGTTCTGTTTTTTGGCAGCTAACTAATAGTGCAAGGAAAAATATTTTTATTAGTTGGACAGTACCTTTTGTGTAAGTTTTCATCAATTTTTATTTAATGTACAGGCTAAAACGTATTCTACAATTTACGTAAATTTGAAATAAAACGGTTTATATTCTGATTTTGAGAACATCTAAGCAATCTGTCGTTTTTACTCCTTTTCGGCTTGTAATTACTTTTGTAGTACTTGCCTTAATAGGCGTTTTACTAATTCCGAGGCTACAAGTTAACCTGAACCCACAAACAAGGCAAAAAGTACTCTCGGTGTATTATAGCTTTCCTTATGCCTCTCCCGATTATGTGGAACTAAAAGCCACAGCGCCTATTGAAAATGCTTTATCACAAATTAGCGAATTAACTCATATCAACTCGGTTTCAAAATATAATAGTGGCGAGGTTACGCTTTATTTTAATAAGGAAGCTAACCTACAAATGAAACGCTTTGAGGTCAGTTCTTTATTGCGGCAGCTTTACGCCGATTTGCCTCAGGAACTTTCTTACCCTGTTATTTCGCAAAATGAGCAGAACCAACGCGATAGCCCTATGCTTATTTACAGCATTGCTGCGCCACTCACTCCTGTGGAAATTAGCGAGCAAATTAATAACTCGTTAGCCAACCCAATACGGCAACACCAAGGAATTAAAACCGCTACTATACAAGGCGTTTTAGGGCTAAGAATATTAATTACTTTCAATATAAAAAATTTAGAAAAATATCAGCTTTCTAAATCATCTATTATTCGTGCTGTTCAATTAAATCAGTCAGAAAATTATTTAGGGATTTCCAAATTTACTACTTCTCAAAACTATTTTATTAAGAGAGTGGGCAACCTTAGCGATATCAATCAATTGGCAGAACTTACCATAAAAAGCGAAAAAGGTGCAGAAATTAAGTTAAAAGACGTTGCCCAAGTACAACTAACACAGGAAAAACCTTCTCAATATTACCGTATTAATCAAAAAAATGCTATTCGGCTTGTAATTACCCCACACGAGGGACTTAATAAGCTTTTGCTTACAGGAGAAATCAAAGAAAAAATACGATTATTAGAAAATAAATTACCCTCAGGCTACGAAATAAAACTAGAATACGACGATAGTAAATATTTACAAGAAGAACTCGATAAAATCTACACACGTTCAAGTCTTTCAGTGCTTATTCTCTCTTTATTTATTTTAATATTTCATAGAAATTTTAAATATTTATTTGTATTAATTTCGGGGGTAATTATCAATTTAGGAATTACCTGTATAGCCATTTATTTTCTTCAACTAAAAATCCATCTATATACTTTAGCAGGGCTTACGGTTTCTTTCGGGTTAATTGTGGATAATGCTATCGTAATGTTAGATTACTTCCATAAAAAAAGGAACAAAAAAGTATTTTTAGCACTCCTAGCAGCCTCTTTAACAACAATTGCGGCCCTTTTACTTGTACTTTTTCTGCCCGAAGAAGACCGGCTAAACCTTACAGAATTTTCGGTAATTGTAGCGATAAACCTCGCCGTTTCCTTAGGTGTTGCCCTTTGGTACACCCCTGCACTCTATCAATTACTATATAAAGAAAATATAAATTTAAAACCTGAAAAATTAATTATAAAAAATAAAGCAAGTCTTTTTTATGCAAAAATAATTAATTGGATAGCTCGCTACCGAAAAATATTTATTGTGTTAAATATTATAGCTTTCGGAGTTCCTGTTTTTATGCTACCCTCTTCCATAAAAGGGAAGCATTGGGAGTGGTATAACAAAACTATTGGCAGCGATTTTTACCAAGAGGAAATGAGAATTTATATAGATAAAGCCCTCGGTGGTGCACTACGGCTTTTTGTACGAGATGTATTTGAAAACTCAGGCTATCGCACCAACGAGCAAACAAAACTCTATGTAAATGCCCGAATGGAATATGGACATACCCTCGGCCAAATGAACAATATGATTGCCCAAGTAGAGCAATATCTTTCTAAAATTAAGGGCTTAGATAGGTTTGTAACTACCGTGTACTCAGGGCAATACGCTAGTATAGTTATCACATTTACGCCCGCTAACGAAATAAGCTACTTGCCTTATCAATTAAAAAACAGGTTAATTGCTAATTCTATTGACTGGGGCGGAGTAGAGTGGAGTGTGTACGGTGTGGGGAAGGGTTTTAGCAACAGCAACAATGCCGAACTTCCTTCGTTCAGGGTGGAAATGCGAGGTTACAATTACAATGAACTGGAACAACAGGCAGAAATACTTGCCAATAAATTGGTGAAACACAAGCGCATTCAGTCGGTAGATATTAACGAACGAGTGAGTTTTAGAGAAAAAACAAGTAAGGTTTTAAACTTTCAGTTAAATACTACTACACAAGCCGCTAGTTCGCCCTTTATTGCCCAACAAATTAGTTTGCGGACACCTCAAAATGCTCCTGTGCTTTCATTTAATTCGGAAGATAATAGAATTTTACCCATTTATATCGAAGAAAAAGACAGCGAAAATTTTTCCAAATTTAATTTGTTAAATAACAGAATTAATATCAATGAGTATCAGGCTTTAAGTCTTCAATCGGTAGGGGAATTAGAACTTGTAAAAACGGCTAATTCCATTTATAAAGAAGACCGACAATATATTAGGGTGGTAGGATTCAAATACTTTGGGAGCTTCCATTTTGGGGAAAAATATTTAAAGGAAACACTCGATAAAATGGATGAGGTACTCCCTTTAGGTTATAGTACTAAGCAATTAACTAGAAACTGGGATTTCTCGCAGGTAAAAAGACAGTACGGGTTATTAGGGATTTTAATTATTGCTATCTTTTTCATTTGCAGTATTTTATTTGAAAGTTTTTGGCAACCTTTTCTTATCATTTTAACTGTGCCACTCTCTTTTATTGGGCTGTTCTTAACCTTTGCACTTTTGGGTTTTTATTTCGACCAAGGAGGCTACGCCGCTTTTATTTTATTGGGGGGGATTGTGGTTAACTCTTCTATATTTATTATCCATGAATTTAATAATTTAAAAGATATTAAAAATAATAATGAAAGAATCGTTTTAGCCATTCAAAATAAAATTATTCCAATTTTATTAACTATTTTCTCCACCGCATTTGGTTTAATTCCTTTTCTGTTAGAAGGCGATAACGAGATATTTTGGTTCTCCCTAGCCGTAGGCACTATCGGTGGACTTATTTTTTCTATTTATGTGATTTTTGTGTTTTTGCCCGTGATTATGTTTGGGCATAAAGAAGATTAGGGCATTATCATTTCATTGTTCTTTAACATCTACCAAAAACGAAAGATTGAACTTTATGAAAATTGCACACCTTTCTGTTTTTTACCCCTTTCGTGGGGGAATCTCCCAATTTAATGGGCACGTATTTAGGCAGCTTTCTAAAAACCATGCGATAAAAGCCTTTAATTTTAGTTTGCAGTATCCTAACTTTTTATTTCCAGGCAAAAGCCAGTTTGTAACAAAAGACGATACTAAGGTAGACCAAATTCCTACCATTAGAACGCTTAACAGCGTAAACCCACTGAGTTACCTTAGCACCGCAAAACAAATAAATCGATTTAACCCCGATTTACTGATTACTCGTTTTTGGATGCCCTTTTTGGGGCCTTCCTTGGGTACAGTAGGAAAGCTAGTGCGTAGCAAAGAGACCAAAGTAATTTGCGTGGTCGATAACCTCATTCCTCATGAACAACGTTTTTTCGACCGGCCTTTTACAAAATATTTTCTTCAGTCGGTAGATGCCTGTTTAAGCATGAGCCATTCGGTTACCAACGATATTTTATCGCTTGCCCCCAACATGAAAATTGTTGGGCATCCACACCCCGTTTACGACCACTTTGGCGAACTTCAATCTAAAGAAGCAGCACAGGCAAAACTCAATATTCCTAAGGGAAAGAAAGTACTGCTTTTTTTTGGTTTGATACGCGCCTATAAAGGGCTCGATTTGCTGATCAACGCTATGAAAGAACTCAGCGAAGAATATTATTTAGTGATTGCCGGAGAACCTTACGAAGATTTCAGTAACTACCAAACCTTAATTGAAAACAGTGGCGCAAAGGACAGAATACAGGCACACACTCGGTACATTGCTACAGAAGAAGTAAGTCTATTATTTTCGGCGGCAGATGCAGGGGTGCTGC
>CAZFQW010000290.1:0-5211 GCA_964521225.1 uncultured Roseobacteraceae bacterium | reverse complement strand
TTATAAATTTGTTGAAAATTCATAAAACCTTAACCTGAAAAGCCCTGATGAGCGAATTAAAATACTCTAAGCTAGACAGCAACCGTTTCGGCTTAGTAATTTATAGATCGAAGATAAAAGTAATAGATGCGCCCTCTATTCTAAGCCAAATACTTCTGCATAATATAGATACGGCAATCATACGAATTCCCACTGATCAGCTATCTCAAATTCATAAACTAGAGAAAATTGCCATGCCCTTTATGGTAACCGATACGTTAGCCTACTACGAAATGGACTTAACTTCTTATAAAGAAGTGCCTCCAATAAACTCAGATTTAGAGTTTGTAGTTGCCAAGCCTAGCGATCATCCTGCCATTAACCGCATTGTTCGCGAAACTTTTGGCAGTTATGTAAATCATTACCGGATGAATCCTTTTTTTGATAACGAGCATGTTACAGAAGGCTACCAAGATTGGGTAAGGAGCTATGCCGAAAATGACCCTACTAGAATTTGCTGGTTGGTAAAACGAGAGGGTAAACTCGTTGCCTTTGCCAATTTTAACTACGAAAACGAAATGAAAGCAAAGGGTATATTATACGGTGTAAAGCCTAGTGAAAGGGGAAAAGGTATGTTCAATGATATTATGCGCTATGCAAAACTGTATTCGATTGAAAGGGGTTGCGAAAAAATTCAGGTAACTACTCAGATTGAAAACTTAGTAGTACAAGCGGCTTGGACTAAACAAGGCTTTTCTTTGGATCGCACGAGCAATACCATTCATATTAACTCTATGCTTACCAAGTCGGTATTCGATAATTTTTCTATTAAAACCACGCTAGAGTCTACTGACTTTAACCCTAAGAAGGTTTCTAACCGCCATATCTTACGGCAAATCAACTATCAGTTCGATTTTAAACAGAATATTGTTACGCAAAACCATCGCTTCGTAAATATTAAAACGCTAGAGCCTGGGCAAGAATACCAGTTGAGTTTCTCGTTTCCGATAGGGAACAAAGGCCTTTTAAGAGTTTTAGACGCTGCCGAAAAAGAAACCTATATGCTAGTTTATTTCGATTTGAAGCACTTTTTAGCCTAAAAAAATAATTTGAGCACCCTTAAATAAACCAACTAAGGCTAGTAGTGAATACTAGCCTTAGTTGGTTTATCGGGGTAGTCTCATAATGTATGTTTTACCGTTGGCAACGGGTAGTTCGTACGTTGGGCTGTCGAGCCAAGGGTTATAAATTTTAAGTACTTTATAGTTAACTCTTTTAGAAATTGCCCATGCAGGTAGGTCGTCAATCCGCTCGGTAATTTTTACCTCTCTGAACCTTAAAGGGGTATGGTAGTCGGAAGGGTTAAGCACAAAACCGTATTTTTCAGGATTTTCAATGATGAGTTTCAGCGCTAAAATTCTGAATACATATTTATAAGTCTGCTTGTTTAAATATAACTGATAATAATTGTCTACTTTTTGGGCATCGAAAGCGTTTCTAAGTCCGGTTATCCCACGATTGTAAGAAGCCGCCACGGAGGTCCAGCTCCCAAATTTCTGATAAGCGTCTTTTAAGTAACTACAAGCTGCTTTGGTAGCATAAAAAGGATCTTTTCGTTCATCTACGTGCCGAGAAACCTCTAAGCCGTTTTCTTTAGCAGTTTCAGCTAAAAACTGCCACATTCCTAATGCACTCGCAGAAGACAATGCCAGGTTATCCAGATCGCTTTCGGCACATGCTAAGTAAAAAAAATCTTCGGGAATACCATTTTCTCTCAAAATTGGCTGAATTATATTTTTCCATCGGCCCGACCTCAAAATTACGGTCATAGTCATAGAATGCCTGAAGCCATGCACATGCAGTTCTCGCTCTAAGCGCTCTCTTATGTCGGGATTGTCGAGAGGAACTGCTTCGCCCGCAAAGTAAAGCGTAGTGGGTAGAGGGAAAGGGCTTACTGCGCTTGGTTGCGCTACCACTCGCTCTGTAGGCGGTGGCTGAGTCTCTAGTTGTGTTCGTAGTTCTTTTACTTCGGTTTTTAACAGTGCTATTTCTTGCTCATTTTTACTTTTCATGGCTTGGAAAACCTCAAAAGTAACTTTCTGAGAGCCGCAACTTGTGCAAAAGATTACCCAAGTTGTAATGAAGATTAATTTTCTCATGTAAATAAGTGATGATTCAATTTTAAATTACGAATTATAAAATGTGTATCCTTGAAATAAAACGCCCGATAAAAATAAATGAGTTTACAAGCAATAGAGTTTGAGGTGATGGCGCTGGTTAATCAGCATAGAAGGAAAATACAAAAATTAAGCTTAAAACATCATCCTGAAATTTGGCGAATTGCCGCCGAACATGTCGAGAATATGGCAAATGGAACTGTAGCATTTGGTCATTATGGGTTTAAGCGAAGAGTTTATTTATTAGAAAACAGGCTTAATATTATTCATTGTGGCGAAAATGTAGCTTTTAACAATTCGGCAACCCCTGCCGAAACGGCTTTTCAGCAATGGTTAAATTCGCCTCAGCATAAACAAACTTTAGAAAAAGGTATTTTTACGCACACAGCCGTTGCCGTACAAAAATCAGAAAAGGGCGTTTACTTTTATGTACAGCTTTTTGGGAGAATCTAGCTTTACCTTTTCGTTCCTACCCATCCAACAGGCATCTCGGGGTTATAATCGCCGTCAATATCAGGCCGTTGCGTATTATTGGTCTCGCGCTCAACATTGGTTTTTATATACTCGAACAAATCTTGAATCGTAATGAACTTACAGGTAAAATCGCAATCGGGGTTTGCTCTTTTATCAGCGATTTTAGGAGAGTGCCCCTTTAGCCCTTTAATGAGGTAGTAGCTAAAAATGCCCTGCCTTAAGTCGTTCCTCTCAAAAGATTTTTGCTCTTTTCTGGAGGACATCAACAGAGCAGTTCCTTTCTGTTTTATCATAATTTTTTGCCATGCTTCAATGGGAGTTCCTTTAATACCTCCGGAGTGGCAGGCATCGGCGATCCATAGTTTTTTATTGGCTCTAGTGCCTTCAAACAAAGATTTTACGGTTTGGTAAGTAAGTCGGTTTGCAGTACCGTCGTAGTCGTAGGGGTAAAATGCCTTTTCGCTGGCATGCCCTGCAAAATAGAAAATCACCAAATCGTTAGGTGCTGCTTTTCGCAAATGAGCGCGCAAGGCATTCACTATGTTTTCACGGTAAGCGTTTTGGTCTACCAACACTTTTATTTGCTCGTCGGGGAGTGCACCGCCTTGTGGGCTTTTAAAGAACGCATACAACTGGTAGGCATCATCATCGGCATAGTTTAACCCGTTAAAAGTTTGGTAAGCGGAAACCCCTGCAATAACTGCCCATACTTTTAGCGGCGATTTCGTTTCCTCTTTTCTTACATTCGCCAATGGCGTTTCAGGGTCGTATTTGCCATAAATCATAGGGTTTTGTTCTCCGTCTGTTCGTTTAGTAACATTTGAGCTTACATAATCGAATAACTCTCTAATGGTAATAATCCCGTCTTCGTTACCGCTGTCTGCATTTCCTTTTAAGCCTTGCATCATAAAATAAGAGAATACCCCTTGGCGCAGCCCATCATATTCTTTGGAAAACTCTCTAGGGCGCGATGAAGCGAGCAAGATAGTTCCATCTTTTGCCTCTGTAAGTTTTTGGTAAAATTCGTTCAAGGGTCTGTTCGCTTTTCCTCGGCTTGCTACCAATGTGCCTGCAAAGCAAGCATCGGAAATAATTAGTTTCTTTTTAGTTTTCGACTTATTGAGCAAGCTCTTAATTTTTTCATAAGATAATTGCGAGCTTTCTTTTTCGGGGTAATAGTCGTAAGGCAGAATCCCTCCATTTACGCCATGCCCGGAGTAATAAACTAAGATAATATCTTGCGGAGCAGCTTTGGCAACTGCGGTTTCTACCGATGCAAGGATTGCCTCTTTGGTCGCATTTTCATCTACCAAAACAGAAATTTGCTCGTCGGGTAGTGCGCCTCCTGCTGGGCTTTTATAAAAAGAATAAAGTAGGTAGGCGTCGTCATCGGTATAATGCAGTTTATCCAATGTAGGCGAGGGGTTTGCATAGTTAGAAATCCCCACGAAAACAGCCCAAATTTTAGGTGCTTTTCCATTAGAATTATCTGCCATAGCCTGTGGCTTTAAAGTGCTTTTTTCTGCATCTTCTCCTACTTCTACTGCGTAAGCGGGGGTTTGTATTCGGTTACTCCCAATAAAAAATCCTTGGGTAAAATTTTTAGTTTTTTCTAGTAAAGAGTTCCAGCTAATCCCCTCATATTTTTGATGAGAAGCGTTCAAAAACGCCCAAGATAAGGCACTCCCCCTTGAAGGGTGCGGGTCAATTTCGGAAAGCTGCCCTGGGCTACAACCGATAAGTAAAATACTGCCTGTGCTTTGTTCGTACAACGCCTGGTATTGCCTTTTTAAATCAGCATTGGTCTTAATTTCGGTCTGTCTTTTTATGCTAAAAACTTTATTCTCTCTTTGTTGGTAGGTTGGTGCTTTTACAAACTCTTTAGAATGGCTGGCATCGGCGATGCATACTAGTAGCTTTGGTTTTTTACTTTTAAGCTGTTGGTAGAGTTCTATGAGTGGGACGCTTTTTTCTTCTAATAAATTAGTTTGAGGCCACTCGCCTGCATCGAGGTATAAATTGGGCCACTGACTTTTTTGGTCTTCGTAACGAAACCCTTCGCCAATGTAATAGAACAAAATAGCGTCTTCTTCGGCAATTTCAATCTTATCAGCAAATTGGAGTAATTGACTTTTAGTGAATTTTCTAGCGGAAAAACTATACTCTTTTAGGTTGAAATGGGTAAAATCAGCAATTTGTTGAGCTTCGTCTTTCATGCGAAAGTAAGCGGTTTCTATACCGCTCCCAAAGCCCGACATATCGGTATCAGCAAAAAAAACAGCATGAAGTACAGGGCCTTGAGGGAGTGCTTGAATATCTTCTTCGTTTTCTTGGGCAAGTCCGATAAGGCTATAGAGTAAAAAAAGAAAGGTAGTAAGT
Source organism: uncultured Roseobacteraceae bacterium (assembly GCA_964521225.1). Lineage (GTDB taxonomy): Bacteria > Bacteroidota > Bacteroidia > Cytophagales > Flammeovirgaceae > CAYUJH01. The sequence continues at coordinate 202 of CAZFQW010000290.1, read as the reverse complement.
AAGTTTTGAAGAGTATGTTTCATGATAAGAAGCAATTTACTGTTGGTGCTTTACATAGACCAACATTTTGCCAATATCATACATTATTAAACAGAAAACTTTAATGGTACTGGCTTAACAAGTAATAAATAAGGTTAGAGCATGTTTGAGTTTTTGTAAGCATTTGAAAATAAGAAATTTAAAGAGCGCAGGCACGAAAATC
>CAZFQW010000289.1:0-5212 GCA_964521225.1 uncultured Roseobacteraceae bacterium | reverse complement strand
CTAAATGCACTATGTACATTCAGGATTTCTTGTTGTTGATTGCCTACTCCATCCGTATTTTCTTCGCCTAAAGTGTAGTAGGTAGGTGTTATGTCTGAGTCGTAAAATACTTCGGTTGCCACTATAAAAAGAGCAATAGCGGCAGCAAAACTTGCCCAACGGATAAGTGTAGGGTACAAAAACCGATGGACAGGCTGTTCGTTATCGGTTTTCAGTTCTTTTTCAAACGTAGTATCTAAAACGCTTAATACCTTACCAAAAGCATTGGCTTCTAGAGCTTCTAAATAAAGCTCATACTTCTCGTAAAGCGAAGGTTCATTTAAAAATCGCTCTTCTAGCCGGAACGATTGCACTTTGTGAAGTTCTCCTTTGGCATAAGCCACTACGAGTTCATCGTCGCTAATATCAAATGAATGATGGTTAATTTCTTCATCAGCTTTATTAGCCTCTTTCGCAATTACCTTCTCGAAATATTGGTTCAAAGCATCAAGATTCACTTTTACTAACTTTTCGTTCTCTTTGTGATACTCTACCACGCGAAGCCAATCGGGATTGTACAATAATGCTTCTTCTACACTCACTGCCGTTTCGTGTGCAAGTTGTCCTTTTAAATAACTTAATATTAATTCTGCATCTAGTTTAATTAGCTTCATTTTGTTGTTAATTTGAGGGTGCTAAACCCATTATTCTTTCTAGATTTCTTCTCCCTTCAATCATTTTTTGTAAGCCGCTCAATGCTTTATCTGAAAGTTTTTGCTCTGCACTAGAAAGCTCCGATTCCTCAACGATTTCTGCCAGCAAAGAGCGTGTTTGTTCTTGTGGTAACAGCCGTAATGCAGGCTCTAATATTCCACTTTCTTCACTGTGCTCTTCTGTTGTATTTTTCTTTTCTAAAGGGATTTTTGATAGTATTTGCTCGAATACTTTTCCTGCATCGGCTACCGATACATTCCTTTTATAGGCTTCTGTAATCAGCTTTTCTAGCTTCTCCTTGCCTGTTTTTAAGTTGGTCCACACTGTTCGGGTAGTCATTTGTAGTGTTTCGGCAACATCTTTTACCTGCATTCTTTTTTCTTCTCCTATAGAGCGGTAGTATCTCGTTAAATAAACTTCTCGCTGCGAATCGCTCAAAAGGAAAAGTGCGAGTTCTTGGAGGGTATGCCTGTATTCAAAATCTAGTTTTACCTCCAGCAATTCGTGGCTGTCATCTACAAGACTGTCTTGTTGGGGTTTTCCCACTGCATCATCCCCAAAAATTTGCGTGTTCTCTCTTTTTTGTTTCTGAAGGTCGTCTATAAATACATTGTGGGCAATTCGGTACAGCCAACTTTTAAACTGCTGAATCGGGTTTTCTTTGTCGGTGCCTGCGTGTTTTCTTAGAGCCTTTACCAGTTTTTCAATTGCCTGAGAGGCAAGCTCTTGTGCTTTATCAATGTCCCGTGTTTTTAAAACGAGCCAACTAACCATGCGTTCGTTGTAGCGGTAATATAGCTCCGAAATAAGAGCATCTTGTTCGGCCCTTTTATGTGCCTTGCAAAGCTTAGTTAGAATTTCTTCATCAGTTAGTTGTGCGTATTTCATCGAGTTCCGTAATGTATATTGGTTACTTACAGTGCAATATGCTAAAATAAGTATAAAGGGCTTTATCATAAAAAAAGAACTCGTGGCACGAATACTTACATCAGCTTATTTCAAGATATTTTACCTTCAATCCACCACGGGTTTTCAAAGCGAATGCGGTCTAATACTTGGTCTTTGGAAATTTCTCTTATCATGTAATGCTTATTTTGAAACAAAAACACAAAGTAGAGTCAAGTGAATAACCTTATTATATTAAATAATTGTTTTTAAGCAAAAAGAGGCGTCTGGAGTTCTTATTCCCAATACATTTTAGCGGCAACGCTCATCGCATTCAATTGAGAAATATCGGCGATATCAGCTTTTTGAACTATTGAATTCATGTTGTTTTATTTTGGAATGACTATTAACTTGAGGCAAGTACTCATGCAAAAGTATTCTGCTAATAATTCGTCGTACGAGGTTCTTACAAATAGCGCCTGGCCTGAGCAGATAGATGTTTTTGCAATTATACTCGTCTGACGAATACCGATAACTTGTATTGCACTACTTAAGTAGATAAGCCCTTAGACGAAATTAAATATAGTTTATTTATGAGGTAAAGTGCTCGATATGAGTGTTTTAATAATTCGTCATTGAGCATTTACTTACCTCTAACCAATCACATAATATAATATTTATGTTACAGCACATTGACCAACCTAAAGAAATTAGACAAGGAGAAGAATTTGATGTAAAGTCGCTTATCAATTTTTTGCGCAGTCAGTTCCCAGAAATACAGGGCGAGTTGGTAGTAAAGCAATTTCCTAGTGGGTTTTCAAATCTTACGTATCAAATACAATGGGGCGAAAAAGATTGGGTTTTGCGCCGGCCGCCTTTTGGTGCCAATGTAAAATCGGGGCACGACATGATGCGCGAATACAAAATACTGACTGCCCTGCATGGTTCGGCAGTAAAAGTACCCGAGCCAATTTTATACACTGAAAACACTGATATAATTGGTGCCGATTTTTATATGATGGAGCGTGTAAAAGGGGTAATTCTCAGAGGATATATGCCCCCTGAGCAGCTTCCCGAAAAAGAAACGATGGCAGGGATTTCGCAAAGTTGGGTAAATACATTGGCGGCCTTGCACCAAACGCCCCTCCAAGGAAACTTTACCACTTTGGGCAAGCCCGAAGGCTATGTAGCTAGGCAGGTAGAAGGTTGGGCAAAGCGTTACCAAAAAGCCAAAACCGACGAGATAGCAGCCATGGAACATATTGCCGTTTGGCTTGCAGAAAACCAACCGACAGAAGTAGCAGGAACGCTTATCCATAACGATTACAAGTACGACAACGTGGTTTTAAACCCCGATAATTTAACGGAAATTATCGCTGTACTCGATTGGGAAATGGCAACTTTAGGAGACCCGCTGATGGATTTAGGGACTTCGTTGGGCTATTGGCTAGAAGCCGCAGACCCCGAACCACTACGGCAGTTGAGCCTAAGCCCGACTACCTCTGAAGGAAACCCTACACGCGAACAGGTAGCGGCTATGTACGAAAAAGCAACGGGCAAAACGGTTGACAATATCGTATTCTATTATGCATTCGGGCTTTTTAAAATCGCCGTAATTATTCAGCAAATTTATTATCGCTACAAAAAAGGCTATACAAACGATTCTCGTTTTAAAGGGTTAATACATGGCGTAAAAGGTTGTAGCATGTTGGCACTACAAGCCATTCAGAAAAAAAGAATTGGCGATTTATTTTAAAAAAAAATTCGCATTAATAATATAGCGTAAGGTTTGCAGAAATAAAGCTAAAATCTCCATAAAAAGAGTGTCTTTGCGAACTGAAAGGCTAATAGTATGCTAGCGTGAAGCAAACTGTTTACTAGTAGCATATAGATTCCTTCACTGCGTTCGGAATTACGATGTATATTATTGATTATGAAATATTTAAATAAAAAAATCACCTTAAGTAGTGCAACAAAAACTATCGAGTATTCGTCGGAAGAGTATAATTGCAAAAGGATCCATCTCTTCATACTAGACCGTATTTATTAGAAAATCGTACGACGAATTAATACAGGAATAATTTTTTCACAGAAAAATAGTGGTACGACATTTTTATAAAATGATACACCACTGTTTTTTTTATGAACAAACGTCGATTGTTCTATCTTTTCCACAAATTATTATTAATCACTTTTTCTATTACTTCTTCTTTATAGTTTCTACTTACAGGAATTCGGTTTTTACCAATAAAAAGCTCGTTTCCTTCCATTCCATCCACTTTATTAATGGCGATAATGTATGACTTATGTACTCTTAAAAAATTATGCCCAGAGAGTTTTTGTTCAACACTTTTTAAGGTAAGTAGAGTGAGGTATTTTTTTTCTTTGGTGTAAAGGGTAATATAATTTTGCATTCCCTCAATAAAATAAATTTCATCTATTTTAATTTTCTCGAATTTATTTTCGCATTTAATGAAAAAATAACCTTCTTTTTCTGTAGCTACTTTTTCGGTTTTATGGGTAAGTTCAAAGTATTCTTTTGCTTTATTGGCAGCCTTAAAAAAACGTTGAAAAGTGATAGGTTTTAATAAATAATCCATTACATCGAGTTGAAAACCCTCTAGGGCATAGCTCGGAAAAGCCGTGGTAATAATTACCATTGGCGGATTTTGCAAGGTTTTTAAAAAGTCTATTCCATTAATTTTAGGCATTTGAATATCTAAAAAAAGCAAGTCGATTTTATGTGTGCCCATCAGTTTGCTAGCTTCTATGGGGTTTTCGCATTGACCGATTAACGCTAAGAAATCTATCTCTTTTACATAGTTGGCAATACCTTCTCTCGCTAGCGGTTCGTCGTCAATAATTAAACATTTAATCATAATGTTAAGGTTAGTTCTATTGAAAATAGCTGGTTAGTTTCATTTAAATTTAACTGATATTTTTCAGGATATAATAAGGATAACCTTCGCTTTACATTTTCTAAACCAATACCACTGTAAGGTTTTACTTCAGTAGATTTTAGGGCTTCGTGTTGCACTGAGTTTTCAATAAAAAAGCTAAGTATATTCCCTTTTTGTGTGAGTTTGCAGTGAATAAAGTTATGTTGTTTTACCGCTTTTGAAACATGTTTAAAAGCATTTTCCACAAAAGGCATTAAAATAAAGGGCGCTATTTCGCCTTCAATATTTCCTTCTTCAACACATAAATTCACTTCTAAATAATCGCTTTGCCTTAGCTTTTCTAATTCAATAAAATTCTTTAAATACTGAATTTCTTTTTTTAAATCGATTCTGTATTCGTTGCATTCGTAGAGCTGATAGCGCAATAAATCCGAAAATTTAGCCAGAGAATCCGAGGCTTTGTCTTGGTCTTTATAGATTAAAAAGAAAATAGAATTAATGGTATTGAATAAAAAATGAGGGTTAAATTGCGACCTCAAAAATTTTAGTTCTGTTTCTAATTTCTCTTTCTCTAACTCTCTGTTTTTCTGCTGAGTAGTTATCCATTCTTTGGTTAAATGGAAAATCATTACTGCTAAAATAGTACTAAAGCTACTTGCATAAATCGTGGAAAAGAAAATTTCAGAAGCTAAAAAATGGCCCATTATTTCGGTATCGAACTCATAGGAAATAAA
>CAZFQW010000288.1:0-5215 GCA_964521225.1 uncultured Roseobacteraceae bacterium | reverse complement strand
ATCGCCCAATGACTTCAGAACTTCGACCTGTCTGACTCTTCCTTCTTTATCAACCTCAAAAGAAGAATTGGTAGTAGAACCCCAAGTGTAGGCATAGAAATAATTGCTTACATAATTTTTAGCATTCTTTCCACTCATGCGCACTTCGTACTCGCCCGATTGTGCTGGCAGAAATGGGAAGGAAGTCCCTTTACCACTTAGTTTTACATCTTTATCTACAACGAGTTCTTCTCTTTTTTGAGAAACATAGCGGTAGCGTCCGTTGTAGTCTTTCTCGAGTACATTTTGCCAGTCGCAACGGATAACCTGGATATGAGCATCTTTCTGGTTAAAGACCTGCCCAGTTTCATTTACAGCGATAAGCGGAATGTTAATCATAGAACGGGCTTTTACATAGCTATCGAAATAGCCGATGCCATACATTGCTTCTTGGGTGATTACATCAACCTTAGAGAGTCGGCTCACAGGCCGACCGGTTTCGTCGAACACAGTAGCATAAACTTTGGCTTCTAAAATGCCATTGCCCTCGTAACGAGCAGGCACATTAATTTGCTCTTGGAAATTCCCGTTGGCATCGGTAGCTCCTTCAAAGAAAACATTGTCTAATTGTTCGTTTTGTTTTGCTAATTGGAAATTATAATCATCTAAATCCTTTGGCGAAAAGTATTTGTAGCTGAACGAAGCATCCATTTCGTAGCGGCGGTCTGCTGCCGGAGGGCCAAAAAGATTACTCGCAGTACCAGAAACGATAAAGCTTTCGCCGGGCTTGGTACTTTCTTGTTCTACCTGAGTTTCTACTTTTATTCTATCGGGAACAAACTCCTCTACACTAACTGACTGTGCAGTTAAAAAGACATCGTTAGCAGTGTAAACCTGTGCCATGTAAGTTCCTGTAACACTGTTGTTGGGTAGCGTTACCGAAGTTTCAAAAGAGCCTTCCTCACTTAATTCGCCTCGTTGGTTCATCAGCACTTTCCCATTCGGAAGAAGTAGCTTCATCACAATAGGCTGGGGGGCAACCGGCGTCCAATTTTTATCGCGAATAATGGTTTTTAGATTTACCGTTTCGCCAGGGCGATACAAACTTCTATCTCCATATAGAAATGCTTGTAACCCGCCTTTGTTAAAGCGGGTGCCACCTACTTCGTAGCGAGAGGTTTCCACACGAGTTTGCTGAAAGTGCAGGTAGTTAAAGTCTTCACCTTTAGAGGCGGTTATCATATTGATGTTAAACCCAGGAGCTTGCTTAGGAAGGTCGGTAAAGTGGGCAATACCGTCGCTGCCTGTTACCATGGTGTAGACTTCTTGGTTGTTAGAACTTACCAATTTTACTTCAATGCTTTGCAAAGGCTGTGCGGTATAAATCGAGTTTGCCATCACAAAAACTTCCTCGCTGGTTTCCTTTACAATCAGCCCAATATCAGAAAAGGCAACGACTTGCGAAGCCTGTATGTATCGCTGATCGTCTGACTGTATGTGGACTACATAAATTCCCTTGTAGTTGTTTTCGCTAGGGAAATTTAGGTTGATAAGGTTGATGCCATTTGCTTTTTCAAGCTCTTCAGAATCCATCGTTTTTTCAGAAACCAAATCGCCGTACTTACTGTAATTGCTCATGCCATAGTAGTAATCGTCGTAGTAGCTATCGTAATACTGGTTGAGTTTTCCGTTATCGCTCAGAAACGCAAGTACATTATTCTTGTAGATTTTCCAGATACTTACATTTACTTTAGGCGTATTTACAATGCGTACTCCAACATTTTTATTTCCTTGGCGGGTAAGGTAAATTGCTTTTTTATTAGAGAAACTAATGCTAGGGTCAAGGTCGCCGAAGATGATATACTGTTGGAAATTCCGTGCGAGTTCTCCTTCAAATATGCCTTTGAGTGTTTGATTGATGAATAATTCGTAGTTAGTACCAATGTTAAATTCACCTTTCACCAAAAAACCATAGTCTAACTTTTCGATAGTAAAATCTACCTTGGGTTCTATTCTGATATGTTTTTTGATGTCTTTCGCTCCTATTTCTTGGTTGGTGTACACATGGATATAGCCTTCTGAACCTGAGTACTCAACGGCTGCTTGCGATATTTTAAACTGATCTTTATTAGGGATTACCGATTCAAAAGTGAAATCTTCGGTAGTGGTGTAGTCGCTTTCTGGTAGTGAAAGTCCTTTTGCTAGTTTAATATCTACCGCTTGGTTATCGTATTTTGAGGAGGCATTTTGTTGAATGGCAACTTGCACCGAGCTACTCACTTCAGAAGCGTTCACAATTTTATAGTCAGAGGCTTCACCCGCAATATTAATTGTGGCTAAATTTTTTACATGCTGTGCATTTACAGGATAATTAAAGTTGAGGTTCATGCGCACTTCGGGGCTACCTTGATCGCTCAACGACCAAAACACATCCGCATTTACTAACGTGAGCAAAGGTGTGTTGAAGTTAAATGCCTCGTCGTTCGGGTTTAATTTTGCTTTCTTTTCAAGATGGGATGTAACTGCTCCGTTGAATTTAGCTGTATAGCTAGTACTAGGCTGAAAACCGCTTTCTGGCGAGAAGGTAAGCTCTTTGGTTGAACTCCATTTAAACTGACCTTTTACGGCAGGGGTAAAGGTAATATACTCGTTGTCGAGCCAAGTGTTGAGCATGGCAGCCGTTACCATGTCGTTATCGAACTTAAAAACGAGGTTCTGCTTTACAGGGATTTCCCCGTTGAAGTTTTTGTACTGAACGCTAACAATATCTTTGTTTCCAAACCCACAGCCCGACAGATAAAAAATGCAACTGGCTATTAAAAAATACGATAAACTATGTTTCATAATTTCTCTATATAATTTGAAAAATAAATGGCTTTATTTCTTTTTTGAGAAGTTGATTTCAACTTTAGGAACTCCAAAAGTCAACATTAAAAATCACAATTATTTGCTATTTGTTTTTTTTAGTTTGATACTTCAATTTAAGGTAGCCTGACCAAAAAGCGAATTTACACCGCACCTTTATTTGCAGAGTGGGTAAAAATTAATATCAGAACATCGGTTAATTGGGTAAAATCTGTCAATGAGGCTTACAACTATCGCCCACCTATATTGAATGGGTGCTCTTTTTACTTCTGTCTTCTTTAAGTCAAAATATTCTCTTTAATTTCATCAGCTTTACGAATAAAGGGGTAAAAATCAATTAAAATGAATCAAGAGAAAAAAAAGAAAAGCGTAAAAAGGGAATTAATTGAATGGGGGATATTTTTTGGTGTTGTTATTTTTCTCTACGGAACGGGGCTACACACTACGGTACTTGGGGGCATTCAGGGTCTGTTTTTAAAAACAGGTGTAATGTCGCCTTCGCTCATGGCAGAAAAAGACCAAAGAGCGGCTAGCTATCAAATTCCCCTTACCGATTTAGAAGGAAAAGCTGTTGACATTTCGGCATTGAAAGGGAAAGTGATTTTCTTGAATTTTTGGGCGACTTGGTGCCCTCCCTGCATTGCCGAAATGCCTGAAATTGCAGGACTTTACGAAGATGTTGCCAGTGAAGATATCGCCTTTGTGATGGTGAGTGTCGATAGAGATTTTGAAAAACTTGAGAAGTTTGTTCAAAAAAAGGAGTATAAATTCCCTATTTACCGCCTTAGTGGTTCTTTACCCAGTACCTACGAAGCCTCTTCTATCCCGACCACTTATTTAATTTCACCCTCAGGCAAAATAATTATGGAAAAAACAGGCATGGGCAGTTACAATAATGAGGGTTTCAAAGAGGTCTTAAAAGAGGCGGGGAAGCTTTAGTGAGTGGTTCAACTACCTCAGCTTTTTATTTTCTTGATGGCGCTTTGCATCGCGGTTTGTTTTTTTCTCTAGATTTTTTTTGAGTGCTTCTGTAAGGTCTATGCCCGTTTGGTTGGCAAGGCATATCAATACAAATAAAACGTCTGCCATTTCATCGGCTAAGTTTACCTCTTCATCGCTTTTTTTGAAAGATTGTTCGCCATACTTTCTAGCCATAATCCTGGCAACTTCGCCTACTTCTTCCGTTAAAATTGCCATGTTGGTGAGTTCGCTGAAATAGCGAATGCCCGTGGTATTAATCCATTCATCTACTGTTTTTTGTGCTTCTTCGATGGTCATAAATCAGTATGCTTTTAAGTAATTAATCTCAAAGAAAAGAGTATTTATGGTACGAGTAGAAATTAGTTAAATCTCTCCTTCCTTTTGGTTTTTGTAAAGTTGGTTAGAGACACGTGCCGCGAGTTAATATGCGTGCTTTTGTACATCTTAATGATAGCGCATCAGATTTAGTTACTAAAGATGTTTTCTAGCACCATCTTTTCCCTCGGTAGCATTGTAGTAAATCCGTTGGGTAGGGTAAGCAAAATCGATATTATCGTTTTCGGCAAAGGCATCTAAAATGGCTTCCCAAATGGTTTGTTCAATGCCTCTCCGCTGTTTGGGGTGGCACAAAAAGCGCATCGTGAGCATCACACCACTATCTTTTACAGAGGTGTATACAATGGGGGTGAGCGTGCTATAAAAAATCATGAACTTTTCTGAAGCTTGCAAAAGCTTTTTTTCTGCGGCTTCGCTCATGTTTTCTGCATGTAAATTTACTACCTCTTCTAAAATAGATTTTGCTTTTCTCCAGTCGCTTTCAAAAGTAACCAACACGCCTATTTCGTTCCAAATATGGCTAAATCCTTGGGAGTAGTTTGCTTGTGGTTCATTAAATATTTTCCCATTTGGAACGTGGATAATCCGCCCTGTGCTTTGGTCTGCATCTACCCAGTTGTTTATTTCATTCAGCGTGAACTGGAAAAAGCGAATATCGATAACATCGCCTGCTATATCGCCAATTTGTATGCGGTCGCCTACCTCAAAGGGTTTGCGGGTGACTACAAAAATCCAGCCAGCAAAGTTGACAATAGGCACCTGCAAGGCAATGGTTAAACCTGCCGTTACTAAACCTAAAAAGGTAGCTAGAGAGTCGAAACGATCTACCCAAATGCCACTAACGACTACTAATAATAAACCGAGGTAAGTATTTTTAATGCCATTGCGCCAATAATAGCGCGATTTCGCATCTTTTACTTTTTTGAAAACCAACCGTAATGCAAAATAACGCAGTACCCAAAGGATGATAAAAGCAACAGCCGTAAACAACAGGTTGATTTGTATGTCGGAATGGATATTCCAATTTTCTTCAATCCATTCGGTTAGTTTCATG
>CAZFQW010000287.1:0-5215 GCA_964521225.1 uncultured Roseobacteraceae bacterium | reverse complement strand
CTAAAGTATTGGTTTCATTAATAGGCATGATTTGGTTTCGCTTTTTATCGTTCGCCGCATGAAGAGAAAGTGCTAGGTTAAATTTCACTTCGTCGTCTCCAAGGCGTTTAATCATTTTGGCGATTCCTGCTGTGGAAACCGTAATTCTTTTTGGAGACATATTAAGCCCCTGTTCCGAGGTGATATGTTCTACCCCTCGCACCATGTTTTGGTAGTTTAACAAAGGCTCTCCCATACCCATAAACACAATGTTGGTAAGTGGCTGCTGATAAAGTAATTCTGCTTGGTTTCTAATGGCAACTACTTGGTCATAAATTTCCGCTGCTTCTAAGTTCCTTTTTCTATCCATATAACCCGTTGCACAAAACTTACACGATAACGAACAACCTACCTGTGAAGAAATACATGCCGTCATCCTAGAGTCAGTCGGGATTAAGACACCTTCTACAACATGCCCATCAAACAATTTGAAAGCAGATTTTACAGTTCCATCGTTACTTTTTTGGAAATTATCGACTTTAGCAGGTCTTATACTGTAACTTTCTTTCAGCAGTTCCCTCAACTTTTGCGAAAGGTTAGTCATTTGGTCAAAATCATAGGCAGATTTTTTCCAAAGCCACTCTTGTACCTGTTTTGCACGAAATGCAGGCTCTTTATTTTCTTTAAAGAAGTCTAATAAAGCTTCGTTAGAAAGGGTTCTTATATCGGTTGGTAAAACTAATGTGTTAGGCATGTAAATGTAGATTTCTTAAAAGCACTTTTTTTGCAAAGTTATCTACTTAAGAACTCTTTGCTCTATATAATGATAACAAACTACATCAAATTCTTAATAATAGGTAGCTTGCAAACCAATAACTTATCAGGCTTTTTAAAAGTCCAAATAAATGTAAGCTGAATAATTCCCTTCACATTATTTTATATTAACAGAAGTTATTTTCCCAATTATGTAGTTTTGCTTGTTATATTCATCATAAAAGGTATTAATTTTAATTTATTATACTTTAATGAAATAAATGTTTCATTGAATCTTTATTAGGAAGAGCGATATTTCTTGCACAAAGTCGCTTTCAATTGAAAGAAAATCTGTTAAAGTCGGTAGTAGTTAAATTTATTTACCCGTACTTTTAAGAATTTGAAAAATAAATTACCTTTATTCATTTATAAATCGTTGTTGATTCGAGTAAAGTTTCTTTGTTCAATTTTATTGAAATTGGAACTTTTAGCGTTAAACAGCAAAGTAACTGTCCATATTAATCTGGATAGTTACTATAAGACTTAATTTAGTTTTCAATATGTTTGAATGTAACTTACATCCAATTCAGGTTGTAAAACTTATCCATAAGGTTATGAGGACATCACTTTTACTTGCCCTATTATTTTTGAGTTGCCGCCCTGGTTTTGCAAATAAAAAACCAGAAGGTTTAACTCGCATTAATGTCTTTGCTAAAAGTTTCAGAATTTATAATTCTGTTTCTGAAAGTGGAAAGCCTGGACAAAAGCCTAATGTGCTTTCACTGCGTCTTGACTTCAAGAAACCAAACAAAGAAGTTTCCATTAAGACCGATAAAATGGTTCCTAATCTGTTCGTTATGCAACTTAACGATAAGAATAAGTGGGAAACAGGTAGAATACCAGCGACTGTTTACCAAGACGATGATGGAGAATATATCGTTGCGCTACGGTTAGATAATATGAACCGTTATTTTGAAGAGCGTTCAAAAGGAAAATGGACGATAGAAGATTGCAAAAAAGAAATACAGAGGCTTGCCAACATGAATTACTGGCAATTATATTTAATCTGTGAATGGGAAATTAGTGATAAAGACCATATTACCAATGATTTAGGCTTTACCAGAACTCGTATTACCCCCGATGGTTTTATAGAAAATGCCGCTAATAAAGGTGAGGTTGAATTAAAATTTCATATTGGCGAACTCGGTGAGGTTGTGAAGCTCTCTGATATTGGTGATAAACTCTATTTAGTAAATAAGAATGAGGTACGCCGTTTAGAAATCATTAAAAATGTGAGAATAGAAAAAATGGGGCAATACTACGAGGTTGCTATGGGAGCACCTCAACTATTAGCCTTCATGAAAAAGCTTACTGGTAGAGATGTGGGTTGGAATAAAAGTACCTACGAAGAATTTATTTGGAACCTTCAACAAGATTGGAAACTATATATCCTTAGCAAGCACGATAAGCGCTACGATAATTACAATTTTAAAGATTACGATATAAGTGTTTAAAGCAATATTATTCTTGAAAAGAAAGGGCATTAATTTCATTATTAATGCCCTTTCTTTTTATACTGCTTGGCTAAATACTACCGTTTCGGGTTGCCTTGCCCAAAGTTGCTCATCTAATGCCATAGAGATATTCCTTAGAAATGGTTGCCCCTCTTTGGTTACTTTCAACCCTTTCTGGTTTACCTCCACCAAACTGTCGGCAACAAGTGGCGATAATCTTTCTAAAATATTATGCATATAAGGTTGATCTTCTAATTGCCATTCCGTTTTTAAATGGCACATAATATTCAGTATATGTACCCTTACTCTTTCATCTTCTTTCGATAAAACATGCCCTTTAGATACTGCAAGCTCCTCATTTGTAATTCTATCTAAATAATCTTCTACTTTCTTTTCGTTTTGGGCAAAGCCCTGCCAAGCATCGCTGATTGAAGATACTCCTAGACCAATCATTAACTCAGTATGTTTGGGTGTATAACCCATAAAGTTTCTGTGTAGTGTTTCTAACTCTTTTGCTTTGTACAAATCATCTGTTGGTAAAGCGAAGTGATCCATCCCAATTTCTTGGTAACCACAACCTTCTAACATATCTCTTCCGAGTTCGTACAATGCTCTTTTCTTATTTCCGGAAGGTAAATCGGCTTCGGAATAGGCTCTTTGCCCAGGTTTTACCCAAGGTACATGAGCATAACTGTAAAAGGCTATTCGCTCTGGTTTCAGTGCTTTTACTTGATTGATATTTTCTATGATATTCTCCTCTTTCTGGAAAGGCAAACCATACACAAAGTCGTAGTTAACAGAAGTATACCCTAAACCTCTTGCCCAAGTAGTGCATTGTTCTACTTGTTTAGCCGTCTGTTTCCGATTAATGACTTTTAAAATTTTAGGGTCAAAATCTTGTACTCCTATGCTTATTCGGCCAAACCCTACATCTCTTAAAATTTTCAGGTGTTCATACGATGTGTTGTTAGGATGCACCTCGAAACTCATTTCAATTTCAGGGGAAGCGTTCGCACTTTCAAAAATCCTTTTAATTAAGTGCTCTAAATTTTTTGGTTGAAAAAAGGTGGGTGTTCCTCCTCCTAAATGTAGTTCTCCGATTGTAGGTTTTTCGCCCAATATTTCTGTATAAAGCACCCACTCTTTCAGCAAAGCGGCGATATAAGGAGTTTCTACGGCGTGGTTTCTTGTAATTCTTGTGTTACAACCGCAATACGTACAAAGGCTTTCGCAGTATGGCAGGTGGATATAAACACTAATCTCCTGGTTTCTGCTGTAAGCTTCTTTTACTTTTTGCTTCCACTTTCCCGCTGAAAATGTACCATTATCCCAGTAGGGTACAGTCGGATAGCTTGTGTATCGTGGAGCAGGTACATTGTATTTGTGAAGTAATTCAGAAAATCTATTTGTTGTGAGCGTATTCATGCTAATTCTATTTATTTTTGAAGCAATAAAGCTCGTAAGCTCAGCCCACAAAAAAGATGATTTACATCAGCAAGCTGAGTTTGAACCGCCCAATTCAATTCTTTGTTAGCTATTGACTGAAAAATAAGTTTACTTTCAGCAAAGCTGTTTTAGAAAATCATATAAGTAAATATTCCATTTTAAACTGCGAATTATAAAATCAATTATAATGCGAATAAGGAGTTAAAAAAGAGTATTAAAATCAAAAAAAACAAGTAAAGCATCGTTTTCTATCCTCCCAACTGCGGGGAGAGAACTATAACGTTTACTTGTCCTGTTTTTAGATTCTTCGCAAGCTCAGAACGACAGCAGAATTTACTATTCAGGTTCAAATAAGAGGATTATAGACCCTGATTCGCACTTATAATAGGCGTTTTAAGTCGTAAATAAATTATCCTTAATTTCGTCTAGTCACTTATTTAGTGTTTAGATTTTCGGTTCAATACATTTCAGAAAAAGACATATTAAGATGAAAAGAGTGGTTGTTGGCCTTTCCGGTGGAGTAGATTCAAGTGTAGCAGCATGGCTTTTAAAAGAACAAGGGTACGAGGTAATTGGCCTTTTTATGAAGAATTGGCACGATGAGTCGGTTACACTTAATAGCGAATGCCCTTGGTGGGAAGATAGCAACGATGCCTTAATGGTTGCCGAAAAACTGAACATTCCTTTTCAGACGATTGATTTGAGTTCCGACTACCAAAAACGTATTGTTGACTATATGTTTGCCGAGTACGAAAAGGGAAGAACACCAAATCCGGATGTTTTATGTAATCGAGAAATTAAGTTCGATGTCTTTCTGAAAATAGCCTTGAGTTTGGGTGCCGATTTTGTAGCTACTGGGCATTATTGCCGAAAAGATACGACTGTAATTGATGGCAAACCTACTTATAGACTTTTAGCAGGGAAAGATGGCAATAAAGACCAAAGCTACTTTTTATGCCAAGTTACGCAAGAACAACTTTCTAAAGCATTGTTCCCTATCGGAGAACTTACTAAGCCCGAAGTAAGGGCTATTGCTAAAAACCTAGATTTAGTAACCGCCAACAAAAAGGATTCACAGGGCTTGTGCTTTATTGGTAAGGTAAAATTACCCGATTTCTTAAAACAGCAATTACACCCTATTGAAGGAGATATTATTGAACTTCAAGAAGACGCACCTATATACACAAAGCAACCTGTAATTATTGGGGATTATAACGACTCTCCTTCACTACAATCAATGTCGAGTACCTACACCTATCAGCCCGCTGATGGGAAGGTAGTAGGAAGGCACCAAGGTGCGCACTATTTTACCATTGGGCAGCGGAAAGGGCTTGATGTTGGCGGAACGCCGCTACCTCTTTTTGTGATTGCCACCGATACCGAACAAAATATCATTTATACGGGGCAAGGGCAAAATCATCCCGGACTGCTCAGAAAAGGCCTGTTTATACCCAATGAAGATATTCACTGGGTTCGCCCCGATTTAAAACTAAATATTGGCGAGCAGAAAAATTACCAAAGCC
>CAZFQW010000286.1:0-5232 GCA_964521225.1 uncultured Roseobacteraceae bacterium | reverse complement strand
AAGGTGACCCGAATTATAGATTGACTCACAAAGATTGCTTCAACTACCTCAAAAGGCTCTTCTATTCAGGCGGAGAACTTCCGTAAGATGTTGCTTACAATCTCTAAAGATGTAAGAGTTGTACTTATTAAAATAGCCGACCGCTTACACAACATGCGTACTTTAAATAGTATGCCCAAGGAGAAGCAACTAAAAATCAAGGCAGAAACAGAGTATATTTATGCTCCTTTAGCCCATAGATTAGGGCTGTACAATATTAAATCTGAATTAGAAGATTTATCGCTTAAATATGCAGACCCAGAGGCTTACCAAAGTATTTTAGAGAAAATTGACCAAACCAAAGAAGCGCGCTACCGGTTTACTAGGCATTTTGCCAAGCCGATAGAGAAATCGCTTAAAAAGTTCAATATCGATTTTACGACAAAAATGCGAACTAAATCGATTCGCTCGATTTATAAGAAAATGAAAACGCAGAATGTATCTTTTGAAGAAGTATATGATCTTTTTGCTATCAGAATTATTTTTAACTCTACCCAAGAGGAAGAAAAGGCGCATTGCTGGAGAATTTACTCAGTAGTAACAGACCACTACACTCCCAATGTGAAGCGATTGCGCGACTGGATTAGCATGCCCAAATCGAATGGTTATGAATCTTTGCATACGACCGTAATGAGCAGCCGAGGGCAATGGGTAGAGGTGCAAATTCGTAGTGAGCGGATGGATGATATTGCTGAAAAAGGATATGCAGCCCATTGGAAATATAAAGAACAAGGTAAAGTACCACCCAATGCCGAACAGGGCATCGAAATGTGGATTCGCCAAGTGAGGGAGAGCATTGAAAGCAACGATTTAAGTGCTATAGAATTTATGGACGATTTCCGAACGAACCTTTTCAGTAAAGAGGTGTTCACTTTCACTCCTAAAGGCGATTTAAAAGTTTTCCCTTCGGGAGCAACAGTGCTAGATTTTGGCTTTGAGATTCATTCTGAAGTAGGTGCCCGTTGTTTGGGTGCGAAAGTAAATGGCAAACTTGTTCCGCTTAACTACAAACTACAGAACGGCGACCAAATTGAAATTTTAACGGCAAGTAAACCCAAGGCAAACGATGGCTGGCTTAGCTACATCACTACTTCAAACGCTCGCTCTAAAATTAAAGAGTACTTAAAAGAAGACCACAAGCGTTTGGTGAGCATGGGCAGAGAGGTAGTAGAGCGCAAGCTTAAACAAATGAAAATAAATTTAACAGAGGGGATTGCCAGCGAAATTGCAGAGTACTTCAATGTAAAAACGGAAACTGAAATGTACCACCAAGTAGGTGCAGGGCTTATTGATCACACGGCTATTAAACGGTTCAGAGATAATAAAGTAAAGTTAGAGCAGCAGAAGAAACCAAAAATAGATTCCGCTAAAGAGTTTAAAAAAGAGTTTCAGAAAATCAGGAAAAAGGAAGAAGATGAGCTGGTAATTGGCGAAAATATGAGTGATTTAGAATACTCCATCGCCAAATGTTGCGCTCCTATTTCGGGCGATGAAATTTTTGGATTCATAAGCATTTCTAGAGGAATTATTATCCATAAAACTACTTGTAATAATGCGGTATCTTTAATGGCAAATTATGGCTACCGAATTATTAAAGCGCGTTGGGCTACCGAAAAAGACCGCGAGTTTGAAGTGGATATAGAAATTAACGGAACCGATAGAGTAGGAATTGTGAAAGACGTTACCCGGGTAATTTCGGAACAAATGCAGGTAAATATCAAAGCAATTGATATAAAAAGCGATGATAGCAATAGTATTTTCACGGGTTCTATTGGGCTAAGGGTAAAAGATAAAAATGAGGTGGAAAACTTAATAATAGAACTAGAAGGAATTGAAGGTGTTGAAAAAGTAATTAGATACGATAGCGCACTAGAAAGTTGAAAATGATATTCTTCTTGCGAATAACCAAATCAGTTTGTGCGACTTCTACTAGTATAAACCGCCGAAAGTTTGATGTTTTTCAGGCAATTTCTGCTGCTCCTCGGAGGAGGAGGGGCATAGGATAAAATAGGACAAGGAACAGGCAATTAGTGAATAAATTACGGTACCTATTTTTTTGAAACGGGAACTTCTAAATCAACCTTAAATTCATCGCCGACCATAAAGCTGAAGAAAGGTCCCATAATACCAAAGGCTTCTCGTTCTACGGAAAACGCCCCTTTAAATAGCCCGCCATAGGTTGTTTCGGTAAATGTGAAAGGGATGACGATTTCTTTTTTAATGCCGTGCAATTCTAAGTTTCCAACGAGCTGATAGCCCCTATCAGTTTTTTCTACACCGGTAGATTTAAACCAAACTGTAGGGTATGCCTTCGCATTAAGCCATTTATCGCCACGGGCGTGTTGATTTTTTAAATCGTTGCCTGTTTCAATAGTAGCGGCATTTATTTGTACTTGAAATTTCGCTGTACTCAAATCAGCAGGATTAAAATTAATTGCCCCTTGCAGCTCTTTAAATGTTCCTTCTGCCCCTTTCCCATCAAAACTAATTTGGTAACCTTCTTTTATTACCCATTGAGCGAGTAATACATGGCTTAATAACAAAAGAAAAGTAAGTGATATAATACGTTTCATATATTTTTTTTTAGAAGTGGATAGACGAGATAAAATATAAATGCGAATCAGGGCCAATAAACTTCTTTTTTGAACTTAAAGAATGAATTTTGGTATCATTCTGCGCTTGTGAAGAATCTAACAATAGAACAAGTAAACATGATAGTTCTCTCCCTACGATTGAGATAACAAAAAAAATGTTTTTGCTCAGTTTTTTCGGTTGAAACAGTCTTTTTAACCCCTGATTTCGCATTGTAACTTATTTACGAATTAACGTACTTAAAATGAGTGTTTTAATAATTCGTCATTCGGAATTTGAAATTGAATATTTAATGATAAGCTATTACTAAACCAAAATTCATTTAATTTAAGTTATTAAAGAATTAAAAAATTGTAGATGGGCGAAGAAATATACATAGGGCTAGATATTGGCGGCACTAAAATAATGGCAGGTTGTGCCACCCGAGATGGTGAAATCTTGAGAAAGGTAAAAGTAGCATCGCCTTTTAGTTTAGAAAAAGGACTTCGCTTAATTAATGAGTTAACGCAAGAGTTATCTGAAGGCTACGACCTAAAAGGCATTGGTGTGGCCATTGGCGGGCCAATTGATACTGAAAAGGGAACGGTTTCTCCATTGCACCAAACTACTTGGCGAAATGTGCCTTTAAAACAAATGCTAGAAAAACGATGGAAATGCCCGTGCTATTTTGAAGTAGATACCAATGTTGCTGCCATCGGAGAGTATTATTGGGGGAATTATAATAGTGCTAAATTTCTTTATATTACCCTAAGCACAGGACTGGGCGGGGGCTTTTTAGTAGATGGTAAAATTTACAAAGGAATAGGTGGGGTACATCCAGAAATTGCCCACCAGTCAATCAATTACCGCTGTGCTAACCCTAGGATTGTTAGCTGCGAGTGTGGAGTATCCGATTGCCTGGAAAGCCTCGTTTCAGGCAATGGCATTTTGCGAGTGTATGGTAAACCTGCTGAAAAACTTGGTGAAGATGAGTGGGATGAAGTTGCATGGAATTTAGGGCAGGGCATTAGAAATATAGTTACTATTCTGGCACCAGAAGTAATCGTTTTTGGTGGTGGGGTAGCCACGCATGGGGGCGAAGAATTCCTGAAAAAAGTAGCATCTTCGGCTAGCCAATCGCTTAAACTAGTTCCTTTGCCCAAACTCAGGATTTCGCTTTTGGGGTACGACACAGCACTTTCGGGAGCGTGCTACATTGCCATGCATGGGATTTAGGAGTTAGTCCTCAATTTTATGCTCAACAAGAAAGTCTTTTACAAAGAGTTGCAGCTCTGGGAAAAAACTCAGGAAATGATTCTCAAACGATAGGTATTGACTCTCTAATAAATCTGCCGATTTCTCTAAAGGAGCATTGTACCGAATCCTTTTTTCGAGGTTCGAAAGGGCTGTTCTCATGCCTTCAATCTTGGCGTAGTTTACTAGCCAATTGTGTTTAACCATGTAAAATAGTGTCTGTTGTGCTCTTTCGGGAAGTAACCCCACATTACTTTGCAAAACGCTGTACATGTTTGCGCTAAATTTAGGTAATGAGAGGGTATGGTATCTTTCCCAATTTTTGGCAAGCAAATGATCATAGAACATATCGGAAGCTACTCCGGCATATCGCCCACAGAGCGGGCGGATGAGTGCAATACTTTCTTTTACCTTAGGATGGCTATCGGTAAATATATCAATTTGCCGGTGTAGTTGAATAGCCGTTGCTAGCGGGGCAGGATATTTTTTAAATGGATTTCCCTTTACAAAATCGCCCATGAAATTCCCTAAAATGATGTTTTCTTGGTTACCCGATAGATAAAAGTGAGCTAGGAAATTCATGCGCTATTTTTTAGTTTATACAGCATCCTTAGTACTGAATGCTCTTTAGTGAATTTTTCGATTTCTGTGAGGGCGACCCATTTTAAGGCATTTGACTCTTCGTTTTGCAAAAGTGGTTCGTTAATATCAGCCCGAATTAAAAACCGCACATCGAAGTGGAAGTGTTCAGGCTCTTGCTTTCGGGCAGGAATCGTATGAATGTCTATATCATAAATATGCTCTGAATCCAAGCAGACAGAACTTAAGCCTGTTTCTTCTTGTGCCTCTTTTAGGGCAACTTCTGCTAAGTTTTCATTGCCATCGGCATGGCCGCCGGGCTGTAACCATTTATTTAGTTTTGCATGATGCAGCAATAAAACGGCATCTTTTTTCTCATTTAAAATCCAAGCAGAAGCGGTCATGTGTCCTTCTAAACAAGAACGATGATAGGCATCAGCCGCCCGCTGGAGAAATTCGAGCATTCTGCTTTGCATTTTTTTTTCTTCCGGCCATTCAGTAGTGTATCTTTCCAATTGTTTTATGAGCGATTTTCTGTTCATTTAGATTGTTTTAGGGGTTAGTATTCTACGAAGTTTTAAACTTTATCTCAGAAAGAAAAAGGAAGTTATTTTATATCAAACGCACGAATCTAAACGAATGTCGAAAAGGTTATTATTACAAGAGCAGTTTCTACAAAGTGCTTGCATTTTTTATAGCCTGAATAGGAAACTCTTTTTCATGTTTTAGTTTTACTATTGCGGTGGTAATTATTACTTCGATAATTCTCCCTTTGTAATTTAAAATTGA
>CAZFQW010000285.1:3655-5242 GCA_964521225.1 uncultured Roseobacteraceae bacterium | reverse complement strand
CCGGTGAAAATACCACTACTTTTGATGGGGCAACGCAAGTGCTGGACGGCACTTCCACGACGGACTTTTACAACATGACAGTAAACTCTAGCAACCAGCTTACGGTAAATAACACCACCACCGATGTCGCCAATATCTTGCGTTTCGGCGATGTGGGAACGCTTAATCTACCCAATGGTACTACAGAACTTCGCGTACAGGGCAATATTATAAACAATGGTACACAGATTGGCGATGGAAAAGTTGTACTAAATGGCACAGGCAACCAAGAAATTTCCTCCGACGATGTTTTAGGAGGTTTGGTGGGAACGTTCAGTAATTTGGAAATCAATAAAACCAGTGGACGCATTACCCAAACGCAGTATAAGTCGAACGTAACTGAGGTACGCATTACCGATAATTTCAATTTTCAAAACACGGTTTCCCCTTACGATATTGGCGATAACCTCCTCACCCTCGATGTGAATGCTGATGTTACTACTGCTTCAGCCTTCAATAATGTCAACATGATTAAAATTAATGGGGTAGAAAGTAGTTTCGGTCTTAAAAAACGCTTCAATACAGCACTTACCAATTTTGTGCTTCCTGTAGGCACTCGCAGCGTAAAAGCCGCTGCCGATAAGTATACGCCTATGGAAATTTTGAGTATTAACGCCCCCGGCGGAGGCATTACCAAAGAAATTACCATCCGCCCTGTGGACGATGTGTACCCTTCTAACAAATGTGATGGTTCTACGGCAGATATATTGCAACACTATTGGGCGGTAAGAACCGACGATGTATCGGGTTTGAATGGTTCGTTTGAATTCACCTACGAACAGGCAGACGCCTTAGGTACAGAGGCGAACTACCAAAATGCTCGCTTGCGCATTGGGCAAGCCACTTGGGATAGAATTAATCCCGGAGCTGTAGTTTCAGCGTATTCTGATATTAACAATGGTATTCACACCACGAACAATACCGTCCGTTGGACTGCCGCTGAGTTTACTGCTGCCGGCGGTGGCGATGATTTCGCTGGCGACTACACCATTGGCGACCCTGCCAACATCCTCAACTTAGAATTTTACCGAACCATTGCCACGGGGAATTGGAACGATAATACCATTTGGGAAGCTGCTGCCAACGAAAACTTTACCATATCGGTGCAAACACCTGCAACTACGCCACCTTGTCCCGGTGCAGTGGTATTCGTTCAACAACCCCATACGGTAACTATGAATCCGGCTACGGATAATAATAAAGATCTTACCTATGCCATTATTGATGGGCAATTAAATGTTGACAATACGGTTGGACATAGTTTTAGTAAAATTGAAGGCAATGGCAGAATCCGTGTGTCGAACACTGGAGGTAAAATTCCGGGGGGCGATATGAACTCTGCTCCAGTATATGGCGGAGTAAATAATGTTGCCTTCTTAGATACCAATAACGGTGGTACTTTGGAGTTCAGCGGTACGGCAATCGACTACTCATTCAGTGCCGATGCGCGTATGTCGAATGTGTATAACCTTGAATTTACAGGGTCTGGCGTACGCCGCTTTGGTTTGCAAGACATTACCATTCATAACGACTTGGTGATTGGCGATG
>CAZFQW010000285.1:0-3645 GCA_964521225.1 uncultured Roseobacteraceae bacterium | reverse complement strand
ACGTATCCTAGTTCAGCCATCATATTTCAGGGAACGACGAATCAATTCCTCTCAGGGGAGTTTACGGGAACAGGGAGTTTGTACAACGTAGAGTTTAACAATGGTGCAGGTGTTACCATTAATAACGGAAATGTAGATGTGGATGAGCAAATCCGTATGTCTAGCGGTATTATCTCTGTTACAGGACACGAGTTAAGTACGGTAGCCCCTAACGAGAAAACCACTTTTGAAAACCCTCCGAATGCCCTTCGTTTAAACATCTATGCCGAAATTAATGCGGGTGCAACGGGGCAAACCAACGTAACCAACTTCAATAGTTCAAAATATATTGATGGCGTATTTTGTAGGGAATTACTTTCCGGAACAGGCGAGTATTTAATGCCGCTGGGTGATGTTGACTTGCCTGATTTTGGGCAAACGTATGGGCCAATGGCAATTGTAAATCCTTCGGGAGGAACACGCTATTGGTGTGCGCAATATTTTATTGAAGAGCCGATCAACCCATTTAGCTTTTGCGCCGCAGCGCAGGCTGCTGGCATTGTTAAAACGAGTACCATTGAACATTGGTGGGTAGAAGACCAACCCACAGGAGGAAGCACGCAAATGAAATTGTATTGGGGTCCGCATTCAAATGTAAAAAGTCAGACGGGCAATTTGCGCATAGTTTATTATAACGACCCTGTCAATAATAGTGATGTTTGGTGTAATTTAGGAATCACCGAAGGCCCCGTGGGCACAGCAACTGGTACGGGCTATGTGGTAAGCAGTGCGTTGGCGTTCTCTGACCACTTTGTTACGTTGGCTACTATCGACTTTGAAAATACGCCCTTGCCCGTTGAGTTACTTACCTTTACAGGAGCCGCACTAGCCGATGTAATAGAACTCAATTGGCTAACTGCAACGGAAATTAACAGCAGCCATTTTGTGGTAGAAAAATCGTTAGACGGGCTTACCTTTTCGGAACTCAATCAGGTACTTGCGCAGGGCAGCACTTCGGGGACAACACCCTATCATTTGCTCGACCCTAACCCACAAACAGGCATCAATTATTATCGCTTAAAGCAAGTAGATACAGACGGTACTTTCACCTATTCAGAGGTAATTGCAGTGCGTTACAACCGCACTTCGGCCTCGCAGGAGGTTGCGCAGCAAGTGCTTTTATTCCCCAATCCGTTGGAAACACGCACCTTGGGCATTCGCTTAGAAGGATTCCACGAAGCCGCAAAGGTCTCTTTCCAACTCTTTGACATGACCGGTAGAAAAATTGTAACAAGTGAAGCTTTCCCAACGGGCAAACGCATTTCCGACGAGTTTTTAGACTTACCTAGCCAACTAAGTAGCGGACTCTACATCGTAAAAATCACCGATGGAAATAAAGTGTTTAACAAGCGTATTATTTTAAAATAAGTGCCTTAAAATCAATATTAAAATCCCGTTACTTCTCTCATAAAAACGCATGAATTATTTCTTTTCATGCGTTTTTTTATGCCCAAAACAAAATACTTTCTGCTTACCCAAAACTGAGACATCGGCGTCGAAGGCGATTACTTGTATGTCTTTCATCTTTACAATTTTTGTTACCCTCTACAAAGTGATTCAATGGTTTGTAAAAAGCTCGATAAAATGCTAAAGGAGTTTTTTTCATAAATTGCATACTGTAACGAATCTGTGAATAAAAACTCAACTACAACCAAACATGAAAATTGCAATAACAGCCGCAAGTGGTCAGCTCGGAAGAGCCATCGCAGAAAGCACTGTGAAGAAGGTAGGAAAAGAAAAGGTGATTGCAGTAGCACGAACGCCTGAAAATGTTACCCACCTCGGTATTGAAGTCCGCAAAGGCGACTATAACGATAAGCCTTCTCTTTCAATGGCATTTGAGGGTGTCGATACTGTTTTGTTAGTCTCTAGTAACGATTTTCCACAACTCAGACTTCAACAGCACTCTAATGTGATAAATATTGCCAAAGAAGTTGGTGTTAAAAAGATAGTATATACTAGCATTGTGGGAAAAGAAAAGCAAAACACTTTCAGCGAGGTAATTACAAGTAATAGAGATACTGAAAAATATTTACGGGCAAGTGGTATCGATTGGATTATTGGAAGAAATGGCCTTTATGCTAATCCAGACCTCGAATTTGTAGAATATTATGTAAAAACAGGAAAGATTGTAAATAGTGCTGGTGAAGGTAAATGCGCTTACACCACAAGAGAAGAACTGGCAGAAGCTTATGCAGAACTGCTTAGTAATGATGCGCATAATCAGCAAACTTATTTTTTAGGAGGCGAGGCAATTACCCAAAGCGAATTAGCCCAAATTATCAGCGAGATATACCAAAGAACTGTGGTTTTTGAAGACATGGAACCGGAAGCGTACACACAATCTCGGATGGAAAGCATGGGTACTTTTATGGGAAGAACCATCGGGGGGATTTATCACGGTATTCGTCAAGGAGCTTTCAATTTTATTTCGGACTTCGAGAAAGTTACGGGTAGAAAACACATAACCATGCAAGCGTATTTCTCACAGAATAAAGTGGAGGTTTAAACTCAGTATTTCACTCATAAGAAAGCCTTTTTCTGAAAACAGAAAAAGGCTTTTTTTATATCTAATGCGAATCAGGGGTTATCACTTTCTTTTTTGAGCCCAAAGAACAAGTTAGTGTCATTCTGAGCTTGCGAAGAATCTAACAATCTAATTAATTCAAGGAGTTTACCTACTCAAATATAAATTTCGTTCCGAATAAATATCTAAGAAAAATTGGTCTCTTAAATCATCAATAAAATAGATACCTTCCCCTGTCGATTTCATCTCTGGTCCTAATTCTTTGTTTACATTCGGAAATTTTTCGAACGAGAATACCGGGATTTTGATAGCATACCCTTCTTTTACCGGTTTGATGTCAAAATCCTTTAGTTTCTTTTCGCCCAACATAATTTTAGTGGCATAATTTACATAAGGTACTTGGTATGCTTTACAAATGAAAGGCACAGTGCGAGAAGCCCTCGGATTTGCTTCAATGATGTACACCTTATCCTCTTTAATGGCAAACTGGATATTTAACAGACCTACGGTATCCATTGCCAAGGCAATTTTTTTGGTATAATCTTCAATTTGGTGAATAATTAAGTCGCCTAAATTGTAAGGAGGCAATACCGCATAAGAATCGCCAGAGTGGATACCCGCCGGCTCAATGTGCTGCATGATACCAATGATATGCACATCTTCCCCATCGCAAATGGCATCGGCTTCGGCTTCTATGGCACCGTCTAAGAAGTGATCGAGCAAAACTCTGTTGCCCGGAATATCCCTCAAGGTGTTAATTACGTGTTCCTCGAGTTCTTGCTCGTTGATCACAATTTTCATGCTTTGTCCTCCTAATACGTACGAAGGGCGTACAAGAAGTGGGAAGCCCAAGTCTTTTGCCACCTCCAATGCCTCATCTGCATTTTCGATGACCCCAAATTTTGGGTAAGGAATGTCGAGCGATTGCAATAACTCAGAGAACCTACCTCTATCTTCTGCTAAATCGAGCGCTTCGTAGCTAGTGCCCAGAATCGGAATATTGTAGCGGCTTAATTTTTCGGCTAATTTCAGTGCTGTTTGCCCTCCTAGCTGTACAATTACACCTATCGGCTTTTCTG
>CAZFQW010000284.1:0-5299 GCA_964521225.1 uncultured Roseobacteraceae bacterium | reverse complement strand
CCGTGTTATCATCACTAGTGGTTAAGAAAGTATTGCCATCGGGCGAAAATTTTACTGTATAAAGCCCTCCGGTATGTTCGTGAGAGACATCGTACACCCTCAATGAATCGCCTTTTAAGTTCCAAAAATGAATTTTTTTGCCCCACTCTGCCGTCAAAATAGTATCGCCTGTAACAGAGAAGTCTACGCACATAATATCGCTTTGGTGGCCTCTTAAAGTGTGCAACACTTTGCCGGTGGCAACTTCTCGCAGGATAGCGGTTTTATCGTCGGATCCAGAAAGTATATATTTCCCATCGGGAGAGAAGGCAACTGTTCTTACGTAGGCAGTATGTTCTGGGAAAATTTTGAGGTTATTACCAAGCAACTTCCAAATTTTTAGGGTGTTATCTTCTGAACCAGACACTACCGTATTGCCATCGGGTGCAATACTGATTGTACGCACAGGACTTTTATGCCCTTTTAAGGTTTTAATGAGATTGCCATCTATGCTAAAAACCTTAATATCGTTACCAATTCCTGCCGTAAGAACTTTAGATTGGTCTGGAGAAAAAACGGTGCTGTAGGCGTAATCGCTATCGTAGGTTTCTAGTAAATCGCCTTCTATACTCCATAGCTTCGAGGTTCTGTCCCAACTGCCTGTTACCACCTTTTTGCTGTCCGAAGAAAAATTGACTGACATCACTCTTTCGGTATGCCCTTGTAGCACAGTGGGGGCGAATGTTTCTAAATCCCAAACTTTGGCAAGTTGGTCGTCGCTACCTGTTACTAGTTTTTTGGAGTCAGGGGAAAAGGCAAGCGATGCAATTTGGTTTGTATGTGCTTGCAAGTTTTGAATCGGCTTTCCCTTGCTATCCCATAGGTATAAATAACCACTGCTAGTAGCAGTAGCAATTTTAGTGTTATCGGGCGAAAAAGCAATTGAAACTACGCTGCCATCGTGGTTAGGGAGTTCAAACTTTTGTTTGCCTTCTTTCCAATCCCAAACAGAAGCTATTGTGCTGTTGTTGGCTAGGGCAACGGTATTATTGTTAGGAGAAAATCTTATTTTATTGATGAAATAGTCAGAGTTGATATTGGCTATTTCCTTCCCGTTAGTATCAAAAAAAGTCGCTTTATAATCGCTTGCAGTAGCTATAAACTTACCATTTGGCGACATATCGGTAGAAACTACAAAGCTATTGTGTGGTACACTTGCCGAATAAAAATCGTTATTTCCATACAGATCAATCATAATTTGTCTTGCGCTCGGGCTTTGTTCTCGCTCGTATACCCGCTCTATAATCCGCATGGCAAGCGTAGGGTTTTCTTTTTGGGTTTGAAGCGCCACTGCCGCATCTAAACTTGCTCTTGCTTTTAGCCCTGCGATTCGTTTTTGTTCTTCGGCTTGTAGGAGTGCTAACTCTGCTTTTTTTTGCGATTGTTGCGCATCAATTTGGGCAATTTCAGCCTCTTTTTGTCTTATCTCGGCGGTGTCTTTGCTCGCACGTGCTTCAATTAATGCTGCTTGCAATTCAATTTCTTTTTCTTCGAGCGAGTCCAACGCCATTAATGCCGTTCTTTCCGAATCTTGCGCAGAGATTTTTGCTTGTTCGGCAGCCGTAAAACTGTTTTGTGCTTCTACGCTTTTATGATAGGCATAGTAAATTCCAATTACCGCAAGAACGAGGGCAATTACAGCGGCAACTAATAATACCCTTAGCTTTCGGATAGTTTGTTTTTCTTTCCGCTGAGCAGCAAAAATATTTTGTTCACTTTGCGAAAGAAACGCTCTTTGAATTGCCGTTGGAGGCGGCTTTTTTTGCGCATCAAGGGAGTCGTCGAACCATGCTTTCGCCACGGCAAACTCATTTCCTCTTAACAAGAGGGCTTCATCTTTATTTTTTGTTTCCCACTCCATGGCTC
This sequence comes from uncultured Roseobacteraceae bacterium, assembly GCA_964521225.1. Lineage (GTDB taxonomy): Bacteria > Bacteroidota > Bacteroidia > Cytophagales > Flammeovirgaceae > CAYUJH01. Next base: position 3,394 of record CAZFQW010000284.1, on the reverse strand, counting down.
GTTGTTGCCACTTAGTATGGTTCTGAATGTGCTCACGGTCAGTATCGAGCGTTCTAATGAGCAAGCTAAAAGCAGAGTGAAAATCTTTATTTTTAAAATCTAGCCATTGCACTGCCGAAAGGTCGGGCGGCATGGCAGCAGGGTCTGTTTCTCGGTAAAGCAGTGTAATAAATCGCTTGTTAAGTTTTGCCGCGTATTCCACTTCATCTACACAAAATTCAGAATTTACTGAGTCGGGGGAAATAACAAATACGAAATTGTCGGAGAGTTCAATCCCCCTATAAATCTCTGTTTGGAAATCGCTTCCTTCGGCAATACTTTCTTGGTCGAACCAAGTGGTTTTTCCATTGAGCTGTAATTCTTCATTAAGTTTTCGGGCAAAATCGCCGTCGGTTCTGGAGTACGAAACAAAAACCTCTAGGCTTTGCTCGCCACTGTGGGCAGTACTTTCGTTTATAAATGCTTCGTGTACTGCGGTAGGGGGGCACTGTCGGTGTTTTTTGCCTATTTTTAACCACGCTTGCGCATTTTGAAGGTTATACCCTCGCAGTAAAATACTGGGATTTTTATCTTGCCGCTCCCATTTAAGTGCTTGCGTTAAAAAAACCTTGTGCTGTTCGTAGTAGCGTTGGTTTTTTCGTAACTCTTTTAAAATATCATCAATATCCTGGAAGTAATCTTCTTCTTTTAGATTATCGGTGAAGTCGATATACTGAATATTTTTTATTGGCAGAGGAAGTTCTTTCGTTGGAATATTTTCGATTAAAAGAGGAATAATTCTCTTGTGGAGCTTTAAGGCGTAGTCGAGTTCTTTGAGGCAATATTCGGAAATGATAGACTCCTTGGTAATAAAAAACAAGAAACTATCTGCCTGTTCTATTCCTTCGTCAATTGCTTTGCCATAATCTTCTCCTTTTTTAATATCCTTATTGTGAAGCCAAGTGGTAATATTATAGCGTGCTAAAGAGCGGTTGATTTTATCTCTGATTTCTCTGTTTTCACTTGCATAAGAAATGAAAACGTCGGTCATCATGTTTTCACCGTTCTTCCGGGCTTCGCAAATATATTCGCAGTGCAAATCGGTCGGAAGGCAGGGCGGTTGGTCTTTAAACTCTTTTAGAAGCCATTTTTCGGCTTCTTTCCGAGCATTTCCGACCAATAAATATTCAGATGTTTTCTGATGACGTTCCCACTCCAGGGCTTTCTGTAAAAATGAGGTATGCTTTTGTACATATTCTTTGTGCATTTGGAAAACACCCATTAAACCCTGAAAAGCATCCTCGAAATTATCAATCGGCTTCCACTTTTCTTGCGGCGTATCTTCCTCGAATTGTTCTCTGAAATACACCCAATTAAGTTTTGAAACCACAGGATGCATCATTTCCCATACCTCTTTTGAGTTGGGTTCTATATGCAAAATAGGAATTATCCGCTTATTTCTTTTGATGGCAAGTTCTACCTCTTTAAGGCAATATTCTGATTTGAGTGCATGAGGGGCAATAATAAATACAAAGTTGTGTGTTTTCTCGATACCGTCGTCTATCTGACTTTGGAAATCTACTCCTAAGGGAATATCATTTTGATCGAACCATACGTTAAGACCATGATCTCGCATTTTGCCAACTAATCGCGAAGCAAAGTCTTTACTTTCGGCCCTACCGTAAGAAACAAAAACGTCTTTAATATCTTCCATTCACTTTTCCCCGTTTAAACCTTGTAACATCAAACGGTTTTATTGCTATTATTTGAAATATTTATCTTATATTTAATTGTCTGAAATAGAGATACTTAACTGGCATTATGTTGCGATAATTTAATTACGCATAACTTTTGTATCTAATGATTAAGTTAAGCAGTTTCGTTATATATATGTTGAATTATTTTTCTTTTTTACAACTTAACCTAAACTTTGGGCTTATACAAAAATGACTACCTAGCGTACTATTGTTTTTAATTTTAAGGATAAGAATCTTATTATGAAGAAGTTATATTTTATTTTTATGCTAATTACAGGGGTTGCTTTGCAGCAATCTCTAGCACAAGATTACTATGTTTTGCAGGTAAAAGGAAAAATTACCGTAAAAGAGTCGAAGAAAGATGTAGTTCCTGGCGATATGTTAAAAGCTACGGATGAGCTACAGTTCCAATCGCAAGATGCTACCGCTGTTGTAATGAGTAAAACAGATGGCAGAATGGTACTTAATGGCAAAGAAGTTGAAAAAACAGAGGATGGCGAGTTTCTAGCACTTCTTAAAAATGCTTTGCTTCCTATGAAACAAAACATGCAAATGAGCACCCGTGGCGCAAACACTGAAGAAATCGTTAACCTGAAAGATTACTTCGGAACAGAGCAATTTGTAATTATTGGCGAAGAACTTAAAATCAAACTGAATGAAGATAAGTACCCCGTTGATAATGAAAGAATATTTGTTTTTAGGTATGAATTTGAAGGAAAACCGATTAGTAAAATCATTCAGTTTGAAGAAAAGGATATGGTAATTCGCAAAGAGATACTATTTAGTGTAAACGACTCTGTGATTAACCCCGATGGCATTCTACAAGCTGATATTTGGTATTTTAACCGCAGTACCGACGAGAAGAACAGGGAGGTTTCGTTTAAACCAATTTTTGTAAACGAAACACAATTGGCACAGGAAGTAAGTTTGCTAAAAGACTTCTTAAAGCAAAATGGCACTGAGAAAAAAAATGAGGTTAAGAAAGAAATTTACAGCTTTGTAAGCGATGTTTATGGTACGGTTGACGCTGTAATTCTTGAGAGTTGGCTGAAAAACAAAAAACTTTTATAAGATTTTTTACTTGAACTCAAAGCCTGTCGTTAGTTAAATAGCGACAGGCTTTTTTATTTGAGAAACCTACTAAGTAACTCAGTCACTATGTTCAACTACTTCAAAAACAAGCGAAGACGATTCAATTGGATAATTTCCGGATTGCATTCAATATTCATGATTGCCATTACGCTGATTTATCTTTCTTTGCCCTTCACAATTGATGAAGAGAACCTTCTTATTAAATTAAGTTCAGCGGTAAAAAGTGCTTTAGTTAAAAATGAAAATAAACCCGATAAAGATAGGTTTCTGTTTGTGTGTGTAAGCTGGGACAAGCAACTAGTAGATAAAATAGATACCGTGAGCGGTTTCCCTATAGGGCAGATAGATATTACGGATAGGGCAAAATTAGGACAGCTAATACAGCGGATAAATAGTAAGCCCGATAACCATAAATTCATCATTGTCGATGTGCGCTTTCATATTCCAAGTTCTACCGATTCGCTACTAAGGGCAGAACTAGAAAAGTTACAGCACGGCTTGGTTTCTTACCACAAAGGAGCAAACGACAAGCCGAATTATCCTATGTTTAAAGCCCCCCTAGGTTT
>CAZFQW010000283.1:0-5318 GCA_964521225.1 uncultured Roseobacteraceae bacterium | reverse complement strand
AAAATCAAAAATAAACCAAGTAAAACATAGTTTTCTGTCATCTTGGATGCAGGGAGAGAGCGATAACGTTTACTTGTCCTGTTGTTAGACTTTTGGCAAGCTCAGAATGACAGCGGCATTTACTACTCAGGCTCAAATAAGCGGACGATAACCCCTAATTCGCATTCATAATTAAAAACTAAGCACTCAAAACTCAATACCCCAATGCCGTAGCATCGCCTGTCCGGGTATTATCTGCGGCACCTTCTAGGCTACCATCTTCTCGAACTAAAATGGCTTCTATTCTGCCAATTTGGTCGATTTCGTATAAATCGTGGCCCATTTCTCTGAGCCGATTCATTTGTAAGCTATCGAGTAACCCTTTTTCTAGTACTACTCGGTCGGGGAGCCATTGCGAGTGCATTTTCTTCGCATTCACTGCTTCTTGCATATTAAGCTTGTGCTCTAGCACATTCATTACCACTTGGTACACATTGGTAATAATGGTTGAACCTCCCGGTGTACCCACAACCATAAACAGTTTTCCATTTTTTTCTACAAGGGTGGGGGTCATGCTGCTTAGCATACGTTTACCAGGCCGAATTGCATTCGCCTCGCTGCCGACTAACCCAAACTGATTTGGTACGCCCGGTTTAGCACTAAAATCGTCCATTTCGTTATTCAAAAAGAAACCTGCACCCGATACATACACTTTGCAACCAAAATAGCTATTAAGGGTAGTGGTAATCGAAACGGCATTTCCTTCTTTATCAACAATGGAAAAATGAGTGGTTTCAAAGCTTTCAATCCGTTCTACTTCGCCTTCTTTAACCTCTTGTGAGGGCGTGGCTCTATCGCTTTTTATCGATGCGTTTCTACTGTCTATGTAAGTGCTGTCTAGTAGCATTTCAAGGGGGACATCGTAAAAATCCATATCGCCCATGTGGGTAGATCTATCTGCATAAACCCTGCGCTGTAGTTCGGTCATGTAATGGATAGACTGAACGGAGTTAAGGCCTAATTCTTTGAAATCGAAAGACTCGCTCCCCTCTAGTAGCTGTAAAAGGGCAACGCCTCCGCTCGAAGAAGGAGGCATAGAAACAATGTTATAAATCCCATTGTAATTCCCTTCTAGTGGTGCCCGCCATACTGCCCGATAGTTTTCCAAATCTTCTAAGGAAATTAATCCATCGCCACGGGTCATTTCTTTCATAATTAGAGCGGCAGTTTCTCCTTTGTAAAAACCATCTCTGCCGCTGTCTCTAATTCTGCTGAGCGTTTCTGCTAACTCGGTATATTTAATTTGCTCTCCTCCTTTATACTCTTCTGCCCTCACCAGAGGGATGGTATCGATATTAACTGCTAAAAAATCTTCTTGAAAACGGTTTAAAAGCCCTGCTTCGTACTCTGTGAGTTCAAAACCATTGGCGGCTAAATCAATAGCAGGCTGAACGATTTGTTCGAAGGGGAGCTTTCCAAATTTTTGATAAATCTCGTCCATTCCTGCTACTGTGCCCGGTACTCCTGCGGCCTTATAGCCCTTTGTGCTTAGTTCCGGAATTACCTCTTTGTTTTCATCCAGATACATATCTCTACTTGCATTAGCAGGGGCTTTTTCACGGAAATCTAAAGCGAATTTTTCCCCGTTGGCAGAGCGAGAAACCATGAAACCACCGCCACCAATATTGCCTGCTTTAGGAAGCACCACCGCCAAGGCGTACTGTACGGCAATGGCAGCGTCGTAAGCATTGCCTCCTTTTTGTAAGATTTCTAAGCCAACTTTAGATGCCAAGGGGTGCGCTGTAACAACCATCCCGTTTTGGGCAATAACGCCTTCGGTTTTCTGGGGTAATTGGGCAGTTTTTGTGGCTTGCTCACAAGAAAAGGGTATGAGAAAAACAACTACAAGGAGTGTGGTATAAATCTTTTTCATCTGATTGTGTATTTGTGGTTTAGGCTACTAAGCCATTCGTTAAAAACAAAAATAAAGATGCCTAAAAAAACTGAAAAAGTGAGAAGTTTTTGAAAACAAAATGCTTTTACGATGCGCTTTGCTGTAAAAGAAAGCTTTAACAAGTATCCATTTTAGTAATCTAATTAATGGTTTAACTCACCACTAACTATCATGAAATCTGCCAAGCAAGCAATCAGTCTGTGTTACCTCTGTGGGGCTAATGCCAGCGAGGTAATCTTAGAAAAAGTTAAAAAAGTGCCGAATGTTTATGTTTGCGAATACTGCGAACAAGAGCACGACCAATACGGTTATAAATCTATTATAAGAAAGAAATTTGGCGATGACCTAGCCAATAAATTCGACCCCTATACCCCTGCCGATAACGAAACTATTAGCCCTTTTGAGAATGATGATAGTTGCAACGAAGATGAGTAGCTGTTTTTTTTATTGCTGAATTTTACGTTGTTTAAACTCTTTTTAGCTATATAAAATGCGAATCTATTGGTAATGCCGAAAATCTGTAACTATACACTCTTTGGTATTTCGGGGCGAACATGCTAAAGTATGTTGTTACAGTTTAAGAAAAAGAAGGGCTGCATTTTCATAAAAAATGCAGCCCTTCTTTTTATTGAAAAACGATTGCAAATAGCTTATACTCTATCCCAAGGAATTCTCGATAAAATCAACAGCAACCCTATACCGTAAAAAATAGCAAGGGATTTATGTTTTGCAACGGCATCGGAAAGTCGTTTCGCTTTTGAGTAGCCTATTGTAATTAAGATGATACCCAAAACCATGGTAGAAGTATGTTCTACTGTCCAGAAACGAAGGTTTTTATCTTTCATGGTGGCTCCCATATCCGAGAGCCCTTGTTGTACAATCGGGCTGATAAAAAACAGGATAATGCCAAATACCAACTGAAGATGAGACATAATGAGTGCAACAAGTGCAATTCGTTTATCATTGGCTTCAAAATCCTTTTTACCAAACCAGCCTATTAATCCTTTTACTAGGGTAAGGATAAGAAAAACCAACAAAACCCAGCGAAGTACTGAGTGGATTTGTAGAAGAGTAGAATACATATTATTTCAGTTTGATTTTAAATTTTTGACAAGTTTAATGTATTAACTTAGTTACATGGGTTTTTGTAAGCGAAAATTTAAAGAAATTCGCTTTTTTAGCAGAACAAGACTTCATCAAAACTGAAAAGAATATGTACAAATGCTTAATTATAGATGAATCGCACGATTCAATTGTTCCTTTACTTAAAGAAATAGGCGTAGAAGGGCACTATCGCCCTGAAATCACTCCCGATGAAGTGTATGAAATAGTTGCCGATTACGACGGAATGATTGTACGCAGTAAGATGTATCTGGGAGAAGATCTTTTTGAAAAAGCTACGAAGCTTAAATTCATCGCTAGGGCAGGGGCAGGAATCGATCAAATTGATGAAGAAGCCGTTGCCAAAAGGAAAATTGCCTTATTTAATGCCCCCGAAGGCAACCGCGATGCGGTTGGCGAGCAAGCCGTTGGGATGATTCTCTGCTTACTCAATAAAATACATACTGCCGACCGCGAGGTGCGCCAACGGATTTGGAGGAGAGAAGAAAACCGTGGCTACGAACTAGGCGAAATGACCGTAGGAATTGTTGGCTATGGCAACATGGGAAAAGCCTTTGCCAAACGACTTTATGGCTTTGGCTGCAAAGTGCTTTCTTACGATAAATTCAAGGAAAATTATGGGGACGAAAATGCGCAAGAAGCCACAATTGAAACCCTCTTCGAAGAGGTAGATGTACTCAGTTTTCATATTCCTTTAATCGATGAAAATAAATACTTTGCGGACACCGGTTTCTTCAATAAATTCAAAAAAAATATTTACTTGGTTAATACCGCAAGGGGGAAAGTAGTTCCAATGGCTGCTATTGTTAACGGGCTAAAAAGCGGTAAAATTAGAGGTGCTGCGCTCGATGTTTTGGAAAATGAAAAACTCCATACCATGACTCCAGAGCAGAAAGTCAGTTTTAACTATTTGGCTGAATCGGATAGCGTGCTTTTCACTCCCCACGTAGCTGGCTGGACTTTTGAATCGTACCGAAAAATCAATGAAACGATGGTAGCTAAAATTGACACGTTTTTGAAGGGGCTTGAGGGATAGTTTGCCGTTACTCGTTGTTGGTGTTGCTTTCGCTCAGAATCCAACAACCGTTGTGAATTAAAGACACCAATCATTCTATTGGGTGTTAAAATAAGTTGGGGTGAGTACCAGATTAACTTGTATTTAATAGGAGATACTTTTTCTCAAATTAAATTAGGGCAAGTCCTTAATCGGTATAACTATTATATTAATAAGTTTTTGTCATGTCCGAAGGAATCACCAAAATGAAATCTGCTTTACCAGTGTTTTCTTCTTCCAACTCCTTAATTTCAGTCTGCTCTACGCTGCTAATGGTCATGATTTTTAACTTGGGCTTATTTTTCTTTAAATACCAAGAAATGCCTTCGAAGTTATCGGAGTGGTAAGTGCCGTTAAAGTGAAGTACTTGTTGGTCTTTTTTTCGATTTTTAAGGATAAAATGTGCCATGGTGGCATCTTTTGCAGCTTGGGCATAGGCGAAGTTATTTGCCTTTTCTTCTCCTCCGTGGTTGCCCATCATGGCAAGCATATTTTTGTAGCCGGGCAACTCTAAATCTACTTCAATAGGCTGCGGAGCTATCAATGCTTTTGCTTGTTTATTTAGCGTTGTTAAAGCCTCTAAACCTTCTCTTGCTACTAAACTGGCGTATCTTCTAGGGATATTTGCGGCTACAAACTTTAGTTTATTTTCTTTAGCAAAAAGCACTAAAGGCTTGTAATCAGTTGCGTAGTTATTCCAAATTTTAGCTTCGCTTTCAAAGTGATTGTCTTTGATTTTCCCCGTCAGAAATTCATCAAGAATTAATTGATTGTCTGCTTCAAACATTTCAGCCGCTAAAATCAAGTTTTCACCCTTCTTTGCATGAAGTTGCTTAGTAGCTTGTAGCTGCAACCAGTGGCAAATGGGGTTATTATGCAACTCGCCAAAGAGAATGACATCGGCTTGCTGCATTTGTAGTAACATGCTATCAAACGCAATGGTATTGCCTTGTTTGTTGAACAACTGGTAGGCAGGGAGTGATGGGGTGGTCAGAGGCATTAGTTCAAAAAATAGAAGTGTGAAAATAAAGTTTAAAGAACTCATAATTAAAGGGAGTTTATGCGTTAGCGATTGTCTAAAGTAGTTAGTTGCCTGAAATTTAAGTGATTCAATTGCAACATTGGCAAAAATACTCTCTACTTTTTCAGTATCTTTCTGTTCTCCCCTCCCCACAAAGTGTCCAATGAAAAGTAGAAATTAGTATTTTG
>CAZFQW010000282.1:0-5339 GCA_964521225.1 uncultured Roseobacteraceae bacterium | reverse complement strand
TAAGAAAGAAGGTGGTGGCTATTACTACGAGCAGCTTTTCGGCACAGAGGGTTTTTCGGGGGTATCTTCTTTGCTTTACCACCTTCATCGCCCAACGATGATCAAGGAAGTATTAGATACCATTGATGTAAAACCGAAAATTGCGGTGGAACACAACATGACTTCTCGTAAGTTGGTAACTTTTGATGTTCCTGCAAAAGACGATTTTTTAGAGAGCAGAACGCTGTTAATGGTAAACAACGATGTTCAGATTGGCGTTGCTGCACCCAAAAAATCTGTAACCGATTATTTCTATAAAAACGGGGAGGCAGACGAGTTGCTTTTTATCCACAAAGGTAGCGGAACGCTAAAGACTTTTCTAGGAAATATTCCTTTTGAGTATGGAGATTATCTGGTAATCCCAAGAGGAATGATTTACCAAATAGCGTTCGATACCGAGGAAAACAGGATTTTCTATTTGGAGTCGTCCAGCCCAATTCGTTTTCCCAAAAGGTATCAGAACAAATTCGGACAGTTACTAGAACACTCCCCGTTTTGCGAGCGCGACCTCAAACTTCCGCAAAACCTAGAAACGCACAACCAAGCAGGCGATTTCTTAATGAAAGTGCGCAAACAAGGTTTAATCCATCAGATGATATATGCATCCCATCCTTTCGATGTGGTCGGTTGGGACGGCTACAGTTATCCGTACGGATTTTCCATTAAAGACTTTGAACCCATTACAGGTAGAATCCATCAGCCCCCGCCGGTGCACCAAACGTTTGAGGCACATAATTTTGTAGTATGCTCATTCTGCCCTCGTTTGTACGACTACCACCCAGAGGCGGTTCCTGCACCATACAACAACAGCAACATCGATTCTGACGAGGTATTGTACTATGTAGAAGGCGATTTTATGAGCCGAAACGATATTGACGAAGGCTACATCAGCTTGCATCCGGGCGGAATCCCTCACGGCCCTCACCCCGGTGCAATGGAACGCAGTTTAGGCAAAAAAGGAACGGACGAATATGCCGTGATGGTAGACCCCTTCAGGCCTTTAAAACTTACCGAGGCTGCCATGAAAATAGACGATGGAAAGTATTATAAATCGTGGCTTGAGTAATAGGTACGTTTTTAGTCTTGAGTTATCATCGCTTAAACGGTAAAACTTTTGATGATTCACCCTCATAAATTGCAAGAAAGTATTTGTATTAGCCGTTAAGCTGCACTAAAAAACCAAATAACCGAAGCTAATTGAAAATGCATCATTTAAACCTTAAAATAAATAATAAAATGGCAACACTAACAGCGTCCAAACCTATAGAGAAAGTATTTAAAGAGGCACAAGATTTCTTGCCACTGAACGGAACCGATTTCCTAGAACTATATGTGGGAAACTGCCGCCAAGCGGCACATTATTACCAAACTGCTTTTGGTTTTCAGCCATTGGCAATGGCTGGCTTAGAAACAGGTTTAAAAGACAGACAGTCGTATGTACTTCGCCAAGGGAAAATCACTTTGGTACTTACTTCTCCATTGAAGAAAGGGACAGCGCTAGGCAAACACATCGACGAGAAAGGCGATGGCGTAAAGTCGGTAGCCCTTTGGGTAGATGATGCTACGTATTCATTCAACGAAACGGTGAAAAGAGGGGCAAAACCTTTTATGAAGCCTACCAAACGTAAGGATAAAGATGGGGAAGTAGTGATTTCAGGTATTCACACCTATGGTGAAACGGTTCATTTATTTATAGAGAGAAAAAATTACACAGGTGTATTTTTACCGGGCTATACCGCATGGAACCCTGATTATAAACCTTCTGAAGTTGGTTTGCGATATGTTGACCACATGGTAGGAAATGTAGGTTGGAACGAAATGAACAAGTGGGTAGAATTTTACGACAAAGTAATGGGCTTTACACAGCTCGTTTCTTTCGACGATAAAGACATTTCCACAGAATATACTGCCTTAATGAGCAAGGTAATGAGCAATGGAAATGGCAGAATTAAATTCCCAATCAACGAGCCTGCCAACGGCATGAAAAAATCGCAAGTAGAAGAATATTTGGATTTTTACGATGGCCCCGGCTTGCAACACATTGCCGTAGCTACCAATAATATTATTGAAACGGTAACCGCCTTGCAAGCACGTGGTGTAGAGTTTTTAAGAGTACCGAGGGCCTACTACGATACTTTATTGGATAGAGTGGGAGAAATTGACGAAGATTTAGCACCGCTTAAAGAACTCGGTATTTTGGTTGATAGAGATGATGAAGGGTATCTCCTTCAGATTTTCACCAAACCTGTTGAACCACGACCAACCATGTTCTTTGAAATTATTCAAAGGAAAGGAGCAAAATCGTTTGGCAAAGGTAACTTCAAAGCACTTTTCGAGGCCATTGAAAGAGAACAGGAAACGAGGGGGACTTTGTAATCAGATTTATCTCTTAAACTTATAAGTAGGGTCTGCTGATTTTCTTGCTACAAAATTGTATTATGGTATAAATATGCTTAAAACCGTTCTTACGGCTGCTTTTAACTACTCTTCTAGTAACCTTTTAAGAAAAATGAGGTGAAAATATTCAATTATTTAGCAGCAGGTCTGTATCAAGTGCAAGGTAAATGAGCTGTTCCTTATCAAAACTTTGCACTTGCACACCTTTTAATAGTGCAATATAAATACTGTTCAAAACGTAGCTTAAACTTTTTAATTAAAGTTGCAATGCCAAAACAGTGATGTCGTCTCTTTGAAGCGTACCTTCTTGGTGTTGTTCAAGGGCTGTTTCGAGTTGTTGTTTTTGCAGTTCGAGGGAAATCATGGAATTTCTTGCAATGGTTTTTATGAGATTTTTCTTGCCAAATTTTTCCCTGTTTATATCGTTTTGGTCTGCGAAACCATCGGTTGCCATGTAGATATAGTCGCCTCTGCGGAGGGTGAGAATGTGCGACACAAAGCTTTTGTTTTCGTGCCGTGTGAAGCCCCCTCCGATAGACCGCCGAGTGGGTTTTAACGTTTTGGTTTTTCCATTTTCGGTATAGATGAAGGGGATTTTTGCGCCGGCATAGGTAATCAGCCTTTCTTCGGGTTTGTTTTCGAAGTACTCCATCGAGAACAAGCCAATATCCATCCCGTCGCCTGCATTGCCCGTTTTATCTTGGTGGAGGGCTTCTCTTACCTCTAAATGCAGTATTTCAAGAATTGCCGCAGGTTCGTAAATATGGTCTTGGTTTAGGATTTTGTTGAGTAGTGTATGCCCAATCATGCTCATAAATGCACCGGGAACCCCATGCCCGGTACAATCGGCTACGGCTACATATATTTTATCTTTTTTGCGTATCATCCAGAAAAAGTCTCCCGATACCATGTGGAGCGGACGGTAAATGAGAAAATAATCGGGGAAAAAATTATTAATTAATTCTTTATCCGGAAGAATAGCTCCTTGAATTTGCCTTGCGTACCGAATGCTATCTAGCAATAATTGCTGTTCTTTTTCTGTTCTTTCGTTGTTAGCTTTCAGTTCTTCTAGTAATCCTTGCATTTTACTAAGCATGAACGCAAAATCATTTGAAAGCTGCCCTATTTCGTCTCTTGTATCAACTTTTGCCACCTCTACCCCCGGTTCAAAATTATTTCCGATAACAGAATGGATGGAAGAAGATAATTTCCGAACGGGTTTGCTAAGAATTTGAGGCATAAAAAAAGCTAAGAAAATACCAAGGATTAAGCCACCACTAATAATGCTCACCTGTATGTTTTGGCTACTAAATTTTAGATTGGCGATAGTCTTTTGAGTAAAATCCGAATATTGCTGAAGTTGTTGGGAAAGCTGATTATTCGCCTCGTTGATTTTACCTCTCAACCCGCTTTGGTTATCGAAACCTATGTACTCTTCGGATTGTACAATTTCTACGAATATATTTCTATAGTTATTGATGATTTCAACGAGCGAATCCTGATAAATTCCCGGCTGTGTCTTTTGGATTAAATCTATCTTAAGTGCTTCTGTTGCGTCTTTTAGCCTGTTAATGTACTTGGTTTGCTTTCTTAAGAAGAAGTCTTTTTCGTGCCTTCTGCACATAAGCATGAGGGCTTGGTTGGTAAGCGGAATTTCTTCTATTGAGTGAATGTACGTCCTCATTTCGCCTTCAAGACCGTAATCTTCAAAACCTCTGAAAATTACCATGCCAATCAGTTCTTCAAATCCTTTTTCGTAACTATCAATATTTCTTTTGACTGCCCCTATAGGAAGCGGCGTTTTTAAGCCTAAATCTGTTTTGATGGAATCTAATTTCTCGAATTGAGCGAGCGCATCAGTCGTTTTGTTTCTCCAAAGTTGTAAGTGCTTGCTCTGCTGTGTTTTATGAAATTCTATGTTTCTGATTTCATCGTTAAAAAAAGCTGCTAGGGCTTCGTCGGCAGCTTGGAGGTCGTCTTTTGCCTTCCCCAAGGTTTCGGAAAGTTGTTCAATTTTCCCCAGCCTGTTTTCAAACCAAAAACCAGTACCAATAATTACTATCAATATAACAATATACACCCCATAAGAGAGGAGCATTTTAGCCCGTATAGTGGTGAGAAGATTGTTCAAAGGTATTTCATTAAACTTTAAACAAAAGTACAATCCACAAGGGCTAATCGGCTCATTTTAATATTATGTTTATGAAAAAGTTGTATGACTTAAATATGAAATAAATGTAAATGGATGATTATTTTTGATGATTTTGCCTTGCCAGTTTAATCGTTTCTTAGGGCATTTACAGGCTTATCGAGTGCTGCTTTCAGGGTTTGGTAGCTAGTAGTGATGAAAGCAACTATTAATATAAGTGCGCCCGAAACAAAGAAATATTGAACGCTGATGTTGGTTTTGTAGGCAAAGTCTTCGAGCCAAAGCGATACCAAGTAGTAGGTAATAGGCGAGGCAATGAACAGCGCCGTAACAATCATAATCACAAATTCTTTGGAAATATAGGCAACGATATGAGCCGAAGAAGCACCCAATACTTTGCGGATGCCTATTTCTTTGGTTTTTCTTGCAATTACTAAAGCTACTAAGCCAAATAGCCCTAAACAAGCAATGAGAACGCCCAATACGGCGGCGTAGTCGAGCACTTTACTCAACTGTTGTTCTTTGCGGTAGCGTTGGTCGAGTGCATCATCTACAAAAGTAAATGAAAAGGGCTGGTTAGGAAACACCTTTTCGTAAGTATTTTCAATTGCCCGCAAAGAGGCAATCATGTCTTCCGATTGTAGTTTAATGGAAACTTTAGGCGAGGGGGAATTGACGATAGAACTGTTGGCAGTATTTTCAAAAATTCCCTGGGGGTTAATTACCATCATGGCAGGTTCTATCTTGCTATACA
>CAZFQW010000281.1:0-5344 GCA_964521225.1 uncultured Roseobacteraceae bacterium | reverse complement strand
TGTATACCATCAAAAACCACATCGAGCACCGGGTGAGTATTGTCCGGCACAACATTAAACTCTACTTCAATAATATTATTTTCATATACCTGCTCGGGCTGTATTTTCGGGTTTACATATACTCTGAGTCTGTTTTTACCCTCCATTCCATTCGTAGAGATTTTTACATCAAATAGTAATGAATCTCCAATTGCCAAGCTTTGTAAAGTATCGTAATAAGTATTTGTAATATTGGTAGTTAGGTTTCTGAGCTGATATTCGGCAATGAGCGGTTTTTCAAAATTCCCCGTAGAAATATTCTGAAATTTAAAGCCAAAATTAGTAGTTGCTCCCAAGCTAATGCTTAACGAATCTACATCCCCCAATTTAGTATCTTGATTTGCTTGGTAAAATAATACTCCTTCGGGGGCTTCTTTATAATACACTTGCCATTTTCTTAAGGTAGTAGGGGTATTGGCAATTTTATCGCTTAAGGTAGTGGTTAACTTCAAATAAGGATATAGAGCGGGGTTAATCCAGCTTATGTTGTATCCGGTCTCAGGGACTTTTGTGAGGATTACCCCTTCATTGCCATTGTTGTCAACCACGCTTACTTTGATTTCATTTATTTCACTCGGTGTATCCTTTTCATCGAAATTAAAATGGATATTACCCCAATTTAAAGCAGGGCCAATTAAAGTAGAAGCCATTGTTCCAACGGTATTATCCACAGTAATTCCTAGTTCGGCGGTAATTGTTTGTTGGTTTCGTGGAGTTGCCTCAGGGGTAAGGTCAGGGAAAAACATTTGCGCTTCGCCGGGAGACATTCCCTTTCTTCCGAAGATGATGAAGGGGTCTCCATTTTGAAGTGTTTCCCTCATTTTAGCTACATCGGCGCCAATTCTGGCGAAGGCATTCCATTGCGAGGTACTCATGCTATTAAAATTATAGTCCCCTGCGGTAAAGAATAGGATAGGGTCTCCATTTTTTGAGTCGTTCACTATCCTATCAATCCCGCTAAAGTTATTTACAAGGCCGACATCTAGCCATGTAGCCGCACCAGGAGTGCCCAATCCGCAAGAGATAGGAGTGGCAAAAATGTAGTAATCTTCTGAATAGGGTACTCCGGTTTCGTTATTAAATTTTACCATAACGAGCCTGTTGGTAAAGCAATTGCCATTAACTACTAAATCAACTCCATTATAAGTTACTTTATAACTATTCTGATTGCTAACACCACTACCAATACTCGTTACAATAAGCGAGTTTTGTTCTTCAATAAACTCAAACTTGCGAGCTGTTTGATTACTTAAAAGTTTTGATAACTGATTTTTCTTATACTGAGGGAAATGGCTTTGCGACCACCCTTCAGGGCCATCTTTGACGTATAGAAAAGATGATTGCGACCAAGAACTATCTTCTTCCGCCATGATTTCTGCATAGCGTGTTCTTACATAGTAAACAGTGCTGTCTGTATTGTTATTGGTTAGTAAGGCAGTTTGCCAAGAAGGGGTTAACCCACCAAAAACAATCGTGTCTTTTTTTGCAGGGCTGTTGAATAAATCGGTTGTATCTAACTCAAAAATGAAATTCCGAGGCTGGTCGAGTAAATTTTTATTTTGAGTGATGATATTGATAGGTTGCTGATTGAGAATGCTAAATTCTCTTGGAGTTAAAATTTCCGTCCCTCCTTTGGGGAGCAGGAGTTCAATTCTGCCATAGTTATTGTCTTCCCTTGCTTCTTCTATGGTTTCGCTATAATCTACAAAAACTTCAAAAGTATTAATTCCGGGCGATTTTAGTTTATCCTGAATACTGTTTCTAATGGAAAAATAAACGGTCTCTTCGTTATTGATATGCCGATACAAACGCGCCGAATATCTTTTAGTAGTGCCATCGGGAAAGGTACGTAATACGCTAATATCAAAGTTTTTTGTATCGACTATCCCTAAGTTTTTAATGGAAATTGCTAGTCGGAAAGAATCGGCAAGTACAGATAGTTCTTCCTCAAAAAAAGTTTCCGCAGAAATTGATTCATCGGAAATAGCATAATCAGCCTTGTTAACTGGGAAAAGACGCACCGCAGGATCTCCTTGCAAAACATATTGTTGCGCATGCGACCACGTTTGCTTATCGTTTCTTCTATTTTTCAGATTTTGACTAATTACTTCTTTAATTACTTTACCTATTGGCGCATTTATAAAGTTTGAATCCTGAAAATGAGTTCTATAAAATTGCGTGGTGAAATAGTGTTGATTGAGAGAATATCCTAAATCGCTGTGGGCAATATAGCCAATAGCTCCTCCATTTTGTTTGATAATCCAGTCTTCTCCGATTGTAGAAGTATTTTTATCATACACATTACCACTTAGGCAGCCATTTATTAATAAGAAAGGGTATTTACCCTTGTTGTCGTAACCAAGTATAGGATTACTTGCTTTACCAATAGTAATATCAGTAGTCACAATCCCTGAATGCCCAAAAAAAGTAACAAGTCCAAGACCTTCGTTTACTTGATCTACCACATCAATAAATTCTAAATCGCTCGTGGTTCTTTTAGAAGCAGTTGCAACGGATGCACCTAAATATTTCCCTTCAATAATTGATTTGTAAAAATCGACAAAGCCTCTAAAACCTACTAGTTCATTGTTATTCTTACCGCCACTTAAATGCAATACCCTTTTTTGCCATTCTTGAGGATTTTTAAAGCTTTCGTGCTCCTTCACTTTAGCAAAATAGGTGCTTAGCCAAAAGGGATTAATTGTTGAAACTCTGCCTGTAGGTATTGCAGGTTCATTTATATCCAAATTTTCATTAATTGATGCGGAATATAAATTATCAGAACAAGGTGCTCCCCAACATGGGAAAGACTCATCATACAAAAAGCTAGTACTAGATTTTAACCTTTCATATTGAAACTTAATATCTATCGATTTCCCTACAAGTAATAGGTACTCTGGCTGGTAGTTATCATACATATATTTTAAATACCTTCTAATAGCTAGAGGCGTATATTCACCGTAACTAAACAGATTTCTTAAATTTTCAAAAACTTGTAAGTCTGCTTTGTAACTTCCTCCTTCATCAGATTCTCTGTATTCAATATAGGCTTGTGCTACATTATCGTATCCTTCAGCTGGTTTTGTTAACTGAGTACTTGTTACCATCAAGTAGTTACTGCCCTCTTTAGGTTTATTAATGGTAAGTTGTTGTATTTCTCCTGCGGGAAGAATATTTGAGTTCAACCATAAATCAGAAGTACTTCGTGCACCGCCAATGCTAAAATTTAAAGTACTGTCATTTACAGCGCTATTGATATACTTGATGTTGCTTTCATCGGAAATATCATAAATACTTGCAGTAGCGCCCACTTCTTTAATACTAAACCTCGCAAGATTATTTGATGGGTTAGTATTAAGGGTAAACTTTTTATTTGCGATTGAATTCGCATTGAAGTTTCTTAGATAACTTAGTTTGATAGTGGAAATAGCGACTCTTTCGTTACTGCCATTTCCATTTTGAGGGTTGATTTTATAACTGACGTAAACTTTATTATTGATTAAATCAAAATCACTTTGGATAAGAGAGGCTGACAGTCGTTTGTTATCAAAATTATTAAATTGAACGTTTTTAATTACCCGTTGATTGTCTGGTGTGGGGCCAACGAATACATCAACATTGTGAAGGGTGTTAGACCAACCGGTTAAGGTTAAGTCTACTGAAGCGGCAAAAGTACCAAGATAAATATCGGAGAATGCAAATTCAAAATCACTTTTTTGACTTCCCGCAGTAATAGAGCCTGTATAGCCTTTCCCATTGATCCAATCAGAATTATTACCCCCTGTGTTAAACCTCGTATCATTTTCAGGGTACTGCTGCCCTCTTGAAAATTGGTTGGTGAAACTTCTTACTATTTCCTCCTTATAAAAATCAACTAAAAGCCCCCCGTTTCCTGTAGCATTTTGCATTCTTTTACCCAGTTTGCCATCCGAAGCAATGGTGATAAATACATAGGTAAAATCACTGTAAATATTCACATAGGGATTGGTCTGATATTCTGGGTTTTGATACATTAGAGCATCTAAAGTACCATCGTTTCTTTTTCCGTAAAATTCTATATAGTCACCAGCACCAAAAAAAGCATCATTCCCCCCCCCAATTCTAATCGCCTGCTCTTTTCCTCTAAAAAATAACTGCACTCTGTTAGCACTTACATTTGAAGGAAACCCCACAGCAGAAAGCTGTTCAAAAGTGATTCTGTGTATCCCAGTTTGGTTAATTGCGGCTCTATAATAGGTTTTATTATAATCAACCCATTCATTCCCATATTCTTGTGCATAAGCGGTAACTACACTGCACACTAAAATGAATAAAGCAATTAAAATGCTTTTTCTAAAGTTACATAGCATCATGGCGAGGTGTTTTATAGCGGTTGTTATTTATCGAGAACTTTACTGAAAAAACGTGTGAATAATTAGATTCAATATTATCGACATTTCCTATATCGGTAAGTGCGTAATCAATGAACCAAGATTTAACCCTAAAACCCACTCCAAAAGTAGGGCGAATAGAGGTAGAAAAACTACCATCAAAATCTTTTAGTTTCTGTATATTTCCGACACCAAATCGCAAGTATAGCATTTCCTGATAATCTCCTTCTATACCAACTCTTGGGTCAACAGATACAGCTTCTGACTTTATTAAAGTATTTCTTTCACCATCAAAAGTAGCTTCAACACCTCCTGAGATAAGTAGGCTAGCTTTTGGAATTTCTTTGCCATCGGTATTGCGCTTTTTAATGAGGGGGAATTTTCTAGCAGCATCAAAAATTAGCCGTGGGGTAGCAGTTTCAATTCTATTTTCAGGTAAGGTATTGCCTGTTTGTAAAAAGACGGTAGAAAAAGTTTCTGAGTTGAAATTCCAAGCGATATAAGTACCTGTAATATCTCTTGCTACTACACCCAGTTGCCAGCTTCCAATAGTTGCTTGTGCGCCTAAGTCTATTCCAAAGCCCCAAGCATTTGCAAACTCGCCCACGCTCCTGTGAATTATTTTTGCGCTTCCGCCTAACTTTACCCCATTTAGTAATGGGAGTTTTCTTGCGTAAGAAGCTATCAGTGCATAATCTGCCGCAGAAAATGAGCGAATATTTTGATAATTAAGGGTTCCGTCGGCATCAAAAAGAAAGCGTGTATCGGGAATATCATCAATTCCGAAACGTATAATGCCAATACCAAACCCGCTTACTGAGTCTAGTCGATGGCTTACTCCTGCAAAATCAAAATTGGCGGTACCATTAAAATAAGCAGCATGCATAAGCGATACGCTATAATCACTTGCTTGATTTAATATTCCTGCCGGATTC
>CAZFQW010000280.1:0-5349 GCA_964521225.1 uncultured Roseobacteraceae bacterium | reverse complement strand
TACCAATATGACTTTCTATAATCCTAGAAAATATACTGAGAGCGATTTTGCTGCACTCGATGAGCCTAAAGCATGGTTAGGTGAGGAAGGAAAGACTACCTACGCATGGGATATGGGTGACCTTCCAGATAGAGAATACGATATCAGAATAGTTACTTATTGCGAATTAGCACCAGGAGAATTTGCTCAAACATCTACAGCAGTACACTCAGGCGTAAAAGACACTCGCCGTCCGGGCTTATTCGGTGCAGCACAACCTGCCGATGGTATCCTTTCTTCCAATGATGAAATTAAGCTCGTTTTTGATGAGTTTATTGAAGATGCCTTCATCAACCTATCGAACTTTACAGTTCAAGGCGTTTTAAATGGCTATGAGTTACGCCACGATGCCAGCATCAGTTTTGATGGAACTGCTAGCTATGCGAGAATTCCTGACGGTTTAAACCTTGGAGGCAGTGCCTACACCATAGAGTGGTGGCAACAACGCAACGCTTCTTCTTTAGGAAAACGCCAAGTGGTATTCTCTAAAGGAACAGAAGAAGGTAATAAGCTCGAAATAGGTTTTACAGAAGGCGATAACTTATTTGTGAATATCGGTGGGCAAGAAATTAAATCGCTTACCACTTACACCAACGACGAGTGGGAACATTTTGCCATTGTTTATAATCCATCAACAGGCTTAATAGATGCCTACATGAACGACCAATATGCTATTGAGCGAGCCCCCGTTACAGGTAATTTCTCAGGCGAAGGGGGTATTTTGTTGGGTAAGTCAATCATTACCGACGACCAACATTTTAAAGGCAATATACATGAACTAAGAATTTGGGATAAAGCCAAAACCCTAGGCGATGTATTTGCCGAAATGCTAAGAGCACAAAAAGGAACTGAAATTGGCTTAATTGGCTATTGGCCATTCGACGAAGCCTTTGGCAACCAAGGACTCGACAAGGCAAGGTTCCGCCATGCGGCCCTATTTACCTCGTGGTTAGTACTTCCGAAAGGAGTAGGCTATGCCTTCGATGGGCAAGACGATTACCTAGCGTTTTTTGCAGGAAATACCGTCATCATTTCCGATGAAATGGACTTTACCCTAGAGTTTTGGTTCAAAGCCGCTGAAGGGCAAAGTAATGTAACAATGTTCTCGAGTGGGAAAGGCGATGGCTCCGATCAATTCAATGCAGGCAATTGGAAAATAGGCTTTAATGAAAATGGTGAACTGAGCGTGTTAGGGAATGGTGCTGAAGTGCTACTCAATAGCCCTCAAGATAAGTTCTTAGATGATAAGTGGTATCATTTAGCAGTGGCAGTAAAACGCCGTGGAAATGTACAAGTTTATATCAACGGAGAGTTAAGAGCACAGCAAAATAGCTTTGGTTTTGGCAGCTTAACGGGTGCAAATATGTGGTTAGGTGCCAGAGGTTTCAAAGAAGGTACCCTTACCACGAAACAAGATGAGTTTTTCAATGGAAAAATAGATGAATTCAGGATTTGGGGCTTAAATAGAACACAAGAGCAATTGGTACTTTACCGCAATGCGAAAGTAAGCACTACCGAACCGGGCTTAATAGCGTATTACCCATTCGAGGAGTTCAATATACGCCAAGGCGTTACCTTTACTGACCCTACTTTGTTCGATCAATGGGAAAATCCATTTGGAGCAAACGGTGGAGAAATGAAAGCCTTTGGTGGTGCAGAGTTCTCTCCAGAAACTCCTAATTTGAAACAATCGCGTCCGGTATCGAAAGTTGATTTCGATTGGGCAGCATTCGAAAATCAACTCATCATTACACCATCTTCAGGCATGTTTGAGGCAATTGAACAGACTGTTTTAGAAATCACAGTAGAGCGTATTCAAGATTTATACGAAAACCGCATTGCCTCGCCAATCAGTTGGACAGCTTTTGTAGATCGCAACCAGTTAAAGTGGGACCAGCGTTCTATCACCATAGAAAAACGCGTAAATGAACCCACTACTTTCACAGTAGATGTAGTGAACAAAAGCGGGCAACAGCAGCAGTTTAGTTTCTCTAACTTGCCGCCCTGGTTAACGGCAAGTCCTGCAGGTGGTTCGGTAGAACCACTCACCCGACAAACCATCACTTTCACGATTAACGAAGGACTGAATACGGGCAGCTACCAAGAAGATTTATTCTTGATTGGCAATTCGGGATTCGATGAGAAAATGGTGCTCAATGTAAGAGTATTTAACGAGGTGCCCGACAACTGGACTTACAACCCAGACGACTATCAATATTCTATGAATGTGGTAGGAATTGTGAAACTAAACGGCAGAATATCGACAGATACCTACGACAGACTAGCTGCGTTTGCAGGAGAAGAATGTAGAGGAATTGTCAACTTGCGTTACATACAACAAATTGATAGTTACATTGCTTTCCTAACAGTTTATAGCAATGCCTTGTGGAATGAAGACCTCATCTTTAAAATTTGGGATGATAGTGAAGGTATTGTATACACCGATGTAGAGCCTGCACTTACGTTTGAGCAAAACAAGACATTTGGTTTGCCACTAGATCCAATAGTGTTTGAAGCAGTAGGCCTGTTACAAACTGAAGTAGTGATACCAAAAGGCTGGAAATGGATTTCTTTTAGTTTAGGTTCTGATGATTTGAAAGATTTGAATCAGTTGTTTGATAAAGTACCGAACAGCAATGGCGATTTAATGAAATCTGTGGATAGCTATGCCGTATACGACGAGTTTGCCAAATGGCAGGGTTCTTTACAAGCGGCAGGCGGTATCAAGAACGAACAATCGTATAAAGTCAATTTCAATGAAAGACAGATTCTCCGTTATAGCGGTGCGCCTTTAGATTTGAGGAATACACCAATTACAATCAGCCAAGGTTGGAACTGGATTTCGTATCTACCTATTCAAAATCTAACAATAGATGAGGCACTAGCTTCTTTCGATGCACAAAATGGCGACATCATAAAAAGTCAGTATCAGTTTGCTGTGTACACGCAAGATATTGGTTGGTTAGGAAGCTTAACGTTCATGCGTCCGGGTGATGGCTATATGCTTTATACCGAAGGTGCGAATACCCGCACACTGACCTATCCAACAATTAGTCTTTTAAATGGCAGGTTAGCAGCAGGCGAAGAGCCTGTATTAGCAGCAGGCGATTGGAATATCGACCCAACAAGATACGCTAATAATATGTCGGTAGTAGCCCAAGTAGCCGATGGGGAGCAAGAAGGAGTATTATTAGCCTTCTTTGGAGAAGAGTGCCGCGGCATTGCCCAACCCACTGAGCTTGAAAACGGAGACTTGCGTTATTTCTTAACCGTATTTGGCAATACAGAAGAGGAATTGAGCGAACTCACATTCCGCTATTTAGAAGAGGAAGAGACCTACCAAGTGAGTGCTAGAAGTGCCATGGCCTACAAAACCAATGCAATAGAAGGAACACTTGCAAACCCAGTAATGCTTGATTTTGGTTTAGAAGCAGCGACAAGCCCACAAGCATGGAGCGCCTATCCGAATCCGTTTAGCCAATCGGTAGAAGTGATGTTCCAAGTACAAGAAGGCGAAAGTAATGTAAGTATCTTAGTTTTTGATGCTTCAGGGAAAGAAGTTCGCACACTGTTAACCCCTCAAAGTATGCCTGCGGGCACGCACCAAGTAGCGTGGGAAGGCATCAACCAACAAGGAAACATAGTACCAGAAGGTGTCTATCTCATCCGCATTTTTTCTGATGAGCGCATCGAAACCTTGAAGGTGGTTAAATACTAAAATCAATAAGCCCGGTATAACTCTATACCGGGCTTTATTCAAAATCTAGCATAATCTATCAAACGATGAAATACAACTTACCTTATTATATGAGAAGGAGCGTTTTCGCTTTCATAGCATTTATTTGTATTGGGCAAGTAAACGCTCAGAAACCCGACTCATGGCAAGTAAATGCCTCCTCGTACGAATACTCGATGAGCGTAACGACGGCCCTGTACTACGAAGACCAAATCTCTACCAGCGAAGGCGATTATGTAGCCGCTTTTATTGATGGCGAAGTACGAGGCGTAGCCCAACTGCAATACATAGAACCCCTCGATAAATACGTAGCATTTTTGCTCGTTTTCGATAATGCCGCACAAGGCAACACGGTAACCTTTAAAATAGCCAAAGGAGGAAGCACAACTATTATCGATGGAATCAATCAAGTACCCTTTGAAAGTGACAGGGTTTACGGTACCTCCTCAGAACCTTACTATGTATCAGACACAGGCGTTCCCCTCGATATAGCCATCAGCAACCGAAGTGTAACCGAACGCAGACCCATTGGCACGGCAGTAGGCGCATTTTCCACCTTCGATATTGTAGGGAAATTGCACAATTACCTCTTAGTTACCGGTACAGGAGACACCCACAATAGCCTGTTTACCATTGTAGGGAATGAACTAAGAACCACCGCATTTTTAAACGCAGAACTCCAACCGACACTCAGTATTCGAGTAGAAAGTGTCAACGAATTAGGCTTTCGCATACAAGAAGTGTTCAGCATCGCAGTAGAATCCTCAGGAGAGCAAAGCGGTCCTATCATCACAGATTTATCGCTCAACACCAACCTCATTAGCGAAAACAGCGCAGCAGGCACACTCATTGGTACTTTTCAGCTTGAAGGAAGTATCAGCGCTAATGAAACCGCTAATTTTGGTTTTATTGAAGGAGAAGGAAGCAGCGACAATAACCTCTTTGAAATCATAGGAAACGAATTACGCTCCAAGGAAATACTCAATTTTGAAGAACAAGAATTTCGCAGTATCCGAGTGATTGTAACGAGTGCCTCAGGCGGACTTTTCGAAAAGCAACTCAGCGTGCGCGTGACCAACGTAAATGAACCACCGATTATCCAAGAAACCACACTGAATGTTCCTGAAAACTCAGCAAGAGGGACAGTAGTGGGAGTAATACAAGCGATAGACCCAGAAGGAGGCGCATTAAAGTTTGAAAGAGCCACCCAAACCTCGGAAGGTTCTGCCAACCAAACCTTTGATATCAACCTGCTTTCTGGTGAGCTGATAGTCAATAACTCCCAACTACTCGACTACGAAAAAAATCAGCAAGTCTTCGTAGAAGTTGCCGTAACAGATGAAGAAGGGTTAAAATCCACCTTTATCTTAACCATACAGCTCGAAGACGTCATCGAGCAGTTTTTGCCCGTCAACAACATCGTAACTCCCAACGGCGATGGGTTTAATGATACCTGGGAAATCAGAAGTATTTCTTCTTACCAAGGATACAGCCTTCTGATATACAACGCCGCAGGAAAAGAAGTTTACAGCAGCTCAAACTATCAAAACGAGTGGGCAGGTACCTACGACGGC
>CAZFQW010000279.1:0-5350 GCA_964521225.1 uncultured Roseobacteraceae bacterium | reverse complement strand
AAAAACATAAACTCTACTTTGAATTTGGTTGCATAAAAACGAAGGGAGGACATATGCGCAATAACAAACACTACACTTTCAGTTTAATTTTATGTTGTGGTGCCTGCCTTTATACAGAAAATTATTTATAAAGGGGGGGGGATATTGAAATTTTTATGAGAAAATAATGAATTATAAAATTTAGCATTGCGCTAAATATGCGTTTGCTCAAAATTGGAGTTTACTTAGAATTGTGTGAAAGTAATGCTACTTTCAACAGCCAGGATTCATGCTCAAAAGTAGTAAAAGTGCAACTATTACTGTTGTAAAATCTGTTTACTTAAAATTCTAATTATGCCTAAAATAATCTTTTCATTAACTTTCAACTTTTCTGGTTAGTATATAAATTCTTAAAGGTCATTCTGTTTATTGTATGCTTCTACAGCTAAAAGCTATTTATGCATTCATAATATTATTAAGTCAATTATCGCTTAATAATATTACTGTTAACGAGAAAATCTCTCAACAAATTACCATCAATCAAGAGGTATTCATTTTTGTTGATAGCACAAGCCAATTTCAGCTAAAAGAAATTAGAGAGCGATTTACAACCGTGGTGCCTGAGGAAATAACAGTTGAAGATAGTATCGCCTATTGGTTAAATTTTACTCTGGAAAACCAAAGCAGCTATTGGGAAGAAATTAGCCTAGAGATAGGTAAGATTGACTCTGCACAACTGTTTATTGACGAGGGAGAAGAGCAAGTCCAGAAAGTTGAATTAGGGAGAATGATGCCCAGTATAAATAAAGGCTACCAATGGGGTTCTTGGGATATTACATGGTATAACATCGTTATTCCGAAGAAAAAGAAAATAAATATTTTTATTCGATGTAAAAATATTTCTGGAATGCCCGCCGATATAAAGTTAAATTTTATTGATCCAAGCGATAAAGAATTTACCACAAATTTAGTCAATTTATCGCAAGGAGTATTTCAGGGCTTTATGCTGATGATGTTTATCCTTGGTATTATTTTCTTTTTATATTCCAGACATTTCGGTTATCTCTATTTTTCGTTTTATAGCTTATTAATGGCAATATCATATATTTCTGTATATGGTTACACTCGATATTTACTAGGCGATTTTGCAAAAGATTACCTTGTTTGGGCATTTTTTAGCCAATTAGGAGCAGTAAGTTATATGCAGTTTATTAGAATTATATTAAAGGTAAAAACTGTATCTTTAAAGTTAGATAACTTAATAATTATACTAATTTTTTTACGATTTATTGGCTTATTAAGTGTGCTTTATTATTCTATAATAGATTTAAACCTATCGGTAGTTCAAAATACGATTTTATTAATTGATACTTTTTCGGCTATTGTAGGAATGATAGCAATTATTTATTTAATTTCTAAAGGAAATTTATTTGCCCAATATGCTCTCTTCGGAACTGCCTTATTAATTGTGGGGGTAGTATTTGCAATAATGAGTTCTATGGGAATAATCAACATTAGGGCAGAATACTTTACACAATTAGGGGTTATCTTACAATGTATAGTTTTAAGTATCGGCCTCTCTAACGAAATCCGTGATAGGGCTAAAGGCGAAATTAAAGCAAAAGCCGAGTTAATTTCACTCAAAGAAGAAATAAATAAAGAATTAGAATTAAAGGTAAAGAATCGCACATTTGAGCTAAAAATAGCAAGCGATGCCATTGAGCAAAAGAATAAAGAATTAAGTTTAAAAAACGAAAGAATCGAAAGTAGCTTAAGAGCGGCTAATACAATTCAGAATGCTATTTTATTTGATGAGGAACTTTTAAAAACATTCTTTAAAAGTTACTTTATTTTAAATAAAGCAAAAGATGTAGTCTCAGGCGATTTTTTCTGGCTTACTCAAATGGAAAGTGGTAAAATTATTTTAGTAGTGGCAGATTGTACGGGGCATGGGGTGCCCGGTGCGCTTATGACAATGATTAGCCATATTTTATTAGATAAAATCATAAAATTATGGAAAATCACATCTCCTAACGAAATTTTGGAAACATTGCACTTAGAAATTCACCACGTACTAAGGCAAGATAAAACAGGCGACCGAAATGGAGTGGATGCTTCTATTATTTGTATTGAAAAAAATAATGATAAAAAATTAAAAATCGCCTTTTGTGGTGCTAGAAATCATCTTTATTATAGCATTCCCTCTCAAAAAAAAATAGCATTTATTGCAGGAAGCAGAAAAGGAGTCGGCGGCAAGCAAGACCCCGAGAAAAGCTTCGATAAACATACCATAGAAGTAGAAAGTGATGCCTTCCTATATTTAGGTTCTGATGGTTTGATAGACCAACCTAATGTACAAAGAAGAAAATTTGGAAAACAAAAATTGGAAGGGCTTCTTAAAGAAGTTATGCTTTTACCCGCAGAAGAACAGGTTTCAACAATAGTAACCGCCTTGAATGAACACATGCAACTTACTACACAAAGAGATGATATTCTTTGGTTGGGAATACAGTTGTAAAAGCACTTATTACCCCCACCATTCTAAATCAGTATTTTTCCGAAATGGCATTGGCTGCTAAAAAACCAGAAGTCCAAGCTGCCTGGAAATTAAACCCTCCTGTTACGGCATCAATATTATTTACTTCGCCTGCAAAAAATAAATTAGGGTGCAGCTTGCTTTCCATTGTTTTAAAGTTCACTTGTTTGGTTTCAATTCCTCCACAGGTTACAAACTCTTCTTTAAAAGTACTTTTACCATTTACTTTTAATTCGGTACTTCCTATCATTTTAACTAGGGCTTCAATTTCTCTACTATTTAGGCTTGCATAGTTTTTCGTATCTATTTTAATGAGTTGTATCATTCGCTGCCAAAGTCGTTTGGGAAGTTCAAAAAGAGGGTAGTTAATCACCATTTTTTTTGCCTGTTCTTTCCGTACCCTAGCTAAATTTTCGGCAATTTCATCGCTTTTTTTGTTTATCCAGTTTATTGCAATAGGAAATCGGTAATTAAGTGCGCTTAAATCTCTTGCTGCCCATGCCGAAAGCTTTAGTACTGCAGGACCACTTAAACCCCAATGGGTAATCAATAAAGGCCCTAAATCTGCGTGTTTAGTACCCTGAATGTCTATTTTTGCATTGTTAACTGAAATTCCTGCCAAACCTTCGAGCAAGGTATGTTGAATATTAAAAGTAAAAAGCGAGGGAACTGGAGGAACAATTTCATACCCCATTTCCTCAAGGATTCCCCACATTTTAGGAGTGCTTCCCGTTGCCATTAATACATTTTTGGCAGTATATTTTTCTGATTTTGTATTTACTGACCAAATATTATTCACTTGCTCTAAATGCGTAACTGCGCTTTTGGTTTTAATAAGAATATTAAACTGATTACAAAGACGTAAAAAACAGTCGATAATCGTTTGTGATTTATTAGAAATGGGAAATACCCTACCGTCGTCTTCGATATGAGTTTCCACGCCCCGGTCAGAGAGCCACCCGATCATATCGCCACATAAAAACTGGTGAAACGGGCCTCTTAATTCTTTATTTCCCCTCGGATAGTAATTAGCCATCTCTTTGGGGTCGAAACAAGCGTGTGTAACATTGCACCGACCTCCACCGGAAATTTTTACTTTATTTAATACATTTTCAGATTTTTCTAAAATGAGAATTTTTAGAGATGGATTTCTTTCCGCACATTGGATAGCGCAGAAAAACCCTGCTGCTCCTCCTCCTACTACTATTAAATCGTATTGTATCACTATAGTTACTGTAAAATTAAGTGGATAGGCAAAATGATTGCCGTATTAATTCGTAGGATGAGCTTCTAACAAACAGCCTTTGGCTATTTTTTTAATCATACTTGGCCAACGAATACTCAATTAAATACTGTTATTTACTTCAATGGAGTTACAAAAGAAGCTGAACTGATTGAATAATACTAAAAAGGGGGAAATATATTTATCAGTTCTAAACCTTGGTTGTAAGGCATTATCAACTTTTCAAAAACTTTTTAGTGTATACAGCATTTTTACTTTTAATTTTCAATAAATAACTACCTTTTACTAGATTTTCGATATTAATTCTCGTTGTGTTCTGAGCTTTTAAAATCTGTTTCCCCATTAAATCATAAATTAAAATAGATATTTCTCCACCAGTTTTTTCAACTCCAGAAAATTCAATCCATTTTGTGGCGGGGTTAGGATAAACTACTATATTTTCGGTAGTAAGCTCTTCTACAGAAGTTGGAAGGCACTCTAATTCCATTACTTTTTTCCAAATATCGTTTAATAATGCAATAGGTGCTTTGTCGGCTTGTGAATAAATACCTTGTCTAATCAGCAGTAATTTATTACTTGGTGAAATACTTATGAACTGACCTTGAGCACCTGCGGCGGTGTACATATCCACAGGAGCATCTGGCGCTATTGCTCCTTGTAAATTTACAGGGCTATCGGGGGCAATGTAAGAGGCTTTCCCATTTAACCACCACAAATAGCCATAAGCAGGATTTAAATTTTGAGAGGTATTCAGCATTTGGTTTAAATAGACCGTATCGCTCATTAAGGTGGTGTTATTCCAAACCCCCTTATTCTGAATGAGTAAACCAAAACGAGCCATATCACGTGCTTTGCTCAAAAAAAAAGTATTATTCCCCGAGGAAATCCAAAAACCACTTTGCATCCCTATTTTTGATTTAATTCGTGAATTAGTATATGCATTAATCGTTTCTCCTGTGGCACTCTCTAAAACTTCTTTCAATAAATTGTAGGGGCTATTATGATATGCCCAGCGTGTACCAGCATCGGCTACATAACGCAGGCAACTCGGCTCAATGCAATCGAAAATAATCTCGTTTAGCCCCGTGGTCATGGTAAGTTGGTTTCTTACAGTAATTATCTCCTCTTTTTCGGGAGATAAACTTGTCCAGCCAGTACCTAGGTAGTCTGAAGTTTTATCGCCAATATTTAGTTTCCCTTCTTCTTGGGCGATGCCCACTAGTGTTGCTCTCAGGCTTTTACCAGCAGAAAACCACACCCAAATACTATCTTGTGTGTAAGAGCCAAAGTATTTTTCTAAGACTATTTTCCCATCTTTTATTAACAAAAACGATTTACTTTCTTCTTCTTCCAAGAAGTTGTACAAGGCATTCACTTTTTCAGGACACCAATTGAGCGTATTAAAGTCGGTGGTTTCCCATCCATTCCCCAATAATGGGGGGAAATAAGAGACTTGAGCGGCAATATTTACTTTAAATAAAACAGTTAATAGGCAGAGTATGAAGAGTCTTTTCATTATCGTAGAATTTAACTTTGATATTAAGAGCATGTTTAAGTTTTTGTAAGCATTTGAAAATAAGAAATTTAAAGAG
>CAZFQW010000278.1:0-5351 GCA_964521225.1 uncultured Roseobacteraceae bacterium | reverse complement strand
ACCGAGCCACGCAATATATGCCCGTCCGCTTGAAGAATACCCTGCAAAATCGGAACAGGCGGCAGCCATTATGTTGATGATTCAGAACAACCTTGACCCTGCCGTTGCACAACACCCCGAAGAGCTGATTACCTATGGCGGCAATGGTGCAGTATTTCAGAACTGGGCGCAGTACCTACTCACTATGCAGTACCTCGCAAAAATGAGCGATGAACAAAGCCTACACATGTATTCGGGGCATCCGATGGGGCTATTCCCCTCGTCAAAAGAGGCTCCTAGGGTAGTGGTTACCAACGGAATGATGGTTCCTAACTACTCAAAATCAGACGATTGGGAGCGATTCAATGCCTTGGGCGTTACACAATACGGGCAAATGACCGCCGGTTCTTATATGTACATAGGGCCTCAGGGAATTGTACATGGCACTACCATTACCGTAATGAATGCCTTCCGAAAAATTTTAAGAAAAGGCGAAAACTCAAAGGGGAAAATATTTTTAACGGCAGGTTTAGGCGGAATGAGCGGCGCGCAACCCAAAGCAGGCAATATTGCAGGCTGCATTACCGTATGTGCTGAAGTGAATCCGAATGCGGCTACAAAGCGGTTTGAACAAGGCTGGGTAGATGTTTTAATAGATAACATTACTGAATTAACTGCCCAAGTAAAAGAAGCCATTGCCCACGAAAAAGTGATTTCGTTTGCGTACATAGGCAACATTGTAGAAGTATGGGAACAGTTTTACGAAGAAGATATTTTTATCCATGTTGGCTCAGACCAAACCTCTCTGCACAACCCCTGGTCGGGTGGTTATTACCCCGTAGGGATTTCTTTTGAAGAGGCAAATCAACTACTAAGAGCTAACCCCGCGCAATTCAAAACCAAAGTGCAAGCTTCTTTGAAACGGCAAGTAGAAGCCATTAATAAGCATACCGAAAGAGGTACTTACTTTTTCGATTACGGCAATGCCTTTTTACTTGAAAGTTCAAGAGCTGGGGCAGATATTATGAGTAAAAATGGGATTGATTTTAGGTATTCTTCTTACGTGCAAGATATTTTAGGTCCCATGTGTTTCGATTACGGCTTTGGCCCTTTCCGCTGGGTGTGCACCTCTGGCAAAGCAGAAGATTTAGCCAAAACCGATGCCATTGCTCTGCAAGTTTTGCAAGAAATCATGGAAAATTCTCCGCAGGAAATCCAGCTCCAGATGCAAGACAATATTCAGTGGATAGGCAGCGCCAAAGAAAACAGATTAGTGGTAGGCTCGCAGGCAAGAATTCTCTATGCCGATGCCGAAGGGCGAATGAAAATTGCCGAAGCGTTCAACCAGGCTATTGCCAACAAAGAAATTGGTGCGGTAGTAATAGGGCGCGACCACCACGATGTGAGTGGCACAGACTCCCCTTTCAGAGAAACCTCTAATATTTACGATGGCAGTAAATTCACCGCCGACATGGCAATTCACAATGTAATTGGCGATAGCTTTAGAGGGGCTACTTGGGTTTCCATACACAACGGCGGCGGCGTTGGTTGGGGCGAGGTAATGAATGGCGGTTTCGGTTTGTTACTCGATGGTTCTGCCGAAGCCTCTCAGAAAATTAAAAATATGCTATTTTACGACGTAAATAACGGTATTGCGAGGCGTAGTTGGGCAAGAAACGAAGAAGCTCTCTTTGCCATTAAACGAGAGATGGAGCGCACACCTCATCTTCAGGTAACACTTCCAAATATTGTTGCAGAAGAAATTTTAGAAGGTTTATTTTAAGCATCTAAGCATAAATATATGGGTATTCGTGCATTGGTTCGCTGGAGTAGAAGTAGTGGCACAACTAATATCATCATAGAATTAAATCATCGCCCCATTAAACCATCAAAAAAATGCGCTTACTTTTTAAAAATATCAAAGAACTAGTTCAGGTAAGAGAAGAGTCAATTTCGTTTTTAGCAGGGAAAGAGATGGATGTTCTTCCTACCATTCAAGAGGCCTTTCTTTTGGTGGAAGATGGGATTATTGCCGGCTACGGGCCGATGTCGGAATGCCCCAATACCTTTGATGAGGTAATAAATGCCGCAGGAAAAATGATTTTACCTACTTGGTGCGATTCCCACACACATTTGGTTTTTGCAGGAAATCGTGAAAATGAATTTATTGATAGAATTAAGGGACTTTCCTACGAAGAAATTGCTAATAAAGGCGGGG
This sequence comes from uncultured Roseobacteraceae bacterium, assembly GCA_964521225.1. Taxonomy (GTDB): domain Bacteria; phylum Bacteroidota; class Bacteroidia; order Cytophagales; family Flammeovirgaceae; genus CAYUJH01. The sequence goes on along the minus strand of CAZFQW010000278.1, from coordinate 3,154 downwards.
GAATTCTTAATTCAGCCAAAAAATTACAGGCAACTAGCTTTGAGGATTTGTACCATCAGAGCAAAACAAGGTTAGAAGAAATTATTGCCTTGGGTACGGGGGCAGTAGAGATAAAATCGGGCTACGGGCTCACGCCAGAAGCCGAATTAAAAATGTTGAGGGTTATCAAAAAATTAAAAGTAAATTATGCACTCCCTATAAAAGCCACTTTTTTAGCGGCTCATGCACTGCCTTTAAATTTCAAAAATAATGCTGACGGATTTATAGAGGCAATGCTAACCGAAACATTGCCTTCAATAGCAGCAGCAAATTTAGCTGAATATATAGATGTTTTTTGTGAAGAAGGATATTTTTCCGTAGCGCAAACAGAGCGAATTTTAGCCGCTACCACCAAGTATGGGCTGAAAGCTAAAATTCATGTGAACCAGTTTAATGCCATTGGAGGCGTGCAAGTTGGGGTAAAATACCAAGCACTTTCTGGAGATCATCTTGAAATAATGAGGCAGGAAGATATAGAGGCTTTACACACTGCTAAAGGCACTATTGCCGTTGCCCTGCCCGCGTGCTCCTTCTTTTTGGGGATTCCCTACACTCCTGCCAGAAAACTAATTGATTCGGGTTTATCCTTGGCTTTGGCAAGCGATTACAACCCCGGCTCAGCACCTTCGGGAAACATGAATTTTGTGGTTTCCACTGCCTGTATTAAAATGAACATGACTGCCAAAGAAGCCATTAATGCAGCCACCATAAACGGTGCTTATGCCATGGGGCTAGAAAAGGAAGTAGGCTCTATCACCAAGGGGAAAAAGGCGAATTTAATAGTTACAAAGCCCATCCCTTCTTATGGCTTTTTGCCCTACTCTTTTGGGGAAAATCATATCGAAGAAATTTATATCAATGGTAAAAAATGGGATACTACTTTAAATCAAAAAAAAATAAATATTGCTGCAAATTATTCGGATAGATATGTGCTGCCTTCCAACGAAAACTGGAAAGGAAGAAAATCGGAATCGGGCAAAGAATATTGGCACGAAGTTGTTCATTTAAAAGATATTAATCAGCTTGATTTTTCAGAAAAATCGGTGGCACTCATTGGATATGCCTGCGACGAGGGCGTTCGCCGAAACTTGGGTAGAGAAGGCACTAAAAATGCTCCTAAAGCCATCAGAGAGCAACTTTCTAAATTAGCATTTCATCATAAAGAAAAAATAATTTCCGATGTAGGCGATATTTTTTGTACTGATAACCGCTTAGAATACACCCAAGAAAAGCTCTCGGAAAGTATCCAATTTCTACTAAAAAAAAATATATTTCCAATTGTCTTAGGGGGTGGGCACGATGTCGCTTTCCCTCATGTTGAATCTATTTTAAAAGCTTCTAATAAAAAATTAAAAATAGGAATTATTAATTTTGATGCTCATTTCGATTTGCGCCCTGTGGGGTCTTCTCCAAACTCAGGAACCCCTTTTTATCAATTATTTCAAAAATATAGAGAATATGTTTCATATTGCGTTTTGGGCATTCAAAAAGCATCTAATCCGCAGTCGCTATTTTCTATTGCAGAAGAGGAAAACGCATTATTCTTTAGCAATTTTGAATGTACCCTTTCCAATTTCGAAAGCATAACACAACAATTATTCTCATTCCTCGAAGAACACGACAAACTGTACATTACCATTGATATGGACGGTTTTTCCTCTGCCTTTGCTCCTGGAGTAAGCGCCCCTTCGCCCTTAGGGTTTGCTCCTGACTTTGTAATCAAAATGCTTCATTATTTTTTTAGTACAGGGAAAGTCATTAGCTGCGATATCGCCGAGTTAAACCCTTCTCACGATATTGATAATACTACCGCTAAACTAGCGGCTCGCTTAGTTGATTTTATTGTAGGATTTAGGGAGACAAGCCAGGTATAAGTCTGCCTTCATTTTTATTAATGAAATAGCGGTTTTATCGCAACTTTTTAATTGGTGTAGCACCTTGTGGTGCTGTATTATCCCATCGTTTTGCCAAAGGCTGCCTCTATTCTATCCATCAAAATAGAATTAAAAATACTGAGGCAACCTTTGTAATTTTTAAGACATCTTATGTACCAAGTGCTTAGACTACATTGAGTCTAATTTATTTACGAGGTAAAATAGTGTTTTAATAATTCGTCGTTCGTAATTTAAAATTGAGCATTTATTTAAATCCATATAAAGTCTATCTAATTTTAACTCAACTTACTTAAAATCAGCATGAAAAGATTAATCCTATCTTTCTTCACATTAGCTATTATCTATGGTGCCAACGCACAAGGAATCAGGGGTAAAGTAGCTGCCGATGGTGAAGCACTCCCTTTTGCTACTATTTTTATCGAAGAATTGGGCACAGGAACTACCTCAAATATCGATGGCTTTTTTGAGTACCGGCTCGAACCCGGACGTTACAGATTGCTCTTTCGCTACTTAGGCTACCAATCGGTTACCAAAACAGTGGAAATTACAGACAGCTTCGTAGAACTCAATATAGCGCTTAGCACCAATGTAATTCAGCTACGAGAAGTGGAAGTAACTGCCCGCAAAGAAGACCCCGCCTATACGGTTATCAGAAAGGCAATTGCCAAGAGTAAATATCATACGTTACAACTCGACGCATACACGGCACAGGTGTATGTTAAAGGAGGTGGAAGGGTAAAAAAAATTCCGTTTTACCTCAAAAAAACGATGAAAAAGGAGGGAGTTGATACTTCAACGGTTTACCTCACCGAGTCAATCAGTAATTTATCGTACAAACGCCCTAACATTTACGAAGAAGAAGTCATTTCAATTAGGCAAGTCGGCGACGATAACTCTACTAGCCCTAACGGCTTTATTCAAGGAAGTTTCTATGAACCCGAATTGGCAGGAGCGGTTTCACCTCTTTCTCCTAGGGCTTTTTCGTATTATCGTTTTAAATATGAAGGAAGTTTTTTTGATGGAGAATACGAAATAAGTAAAATTAAAGTAACTCCAAGAGTACGCGGCGAAGATGTTTTTACAGGGGAAATTTATATTGTTGAAGACCTATGGAGTATTCATAGTGTAAATTTATTTACCTATAAGCTTGGTTTTAAAATTAATGTAGAACAAATCTACGCACCTATTGCAGAAAACGTTTGGCTGCCCATTAGCCATAA
>CAZFQW010000277.1:0-5363 GCA_964521225.1 uncultured Roseobacteraceae bacterium | reverse complement strand
GCTGTTTTTAGTAAGGTGTTAAATGCAAAAGATTTTGGAGTGCCTCAAAGCAGGGAACGGATTTTTATAGTAGGTTTCGATAAAAACCAAAGTACCAAAATCAACTCATTTCAGTTTCCTGAGGGGGAGGCAGAGCCCACCTACATCCATACATTTTTAGAAGAGAATGCTCAAGGATATAGTATATCGAAGCATTTGCAAGAGACGTACCTTTTTAAGAAAGACGATGGCAAACCTCAAATAGTGGATAAAACTTCTAAAATTCAGGTAAAAACATTGGTTTCAACCTATCATAAAATTCAGCGCTTAACAGGTACCTTTGTTCGAGACGGAGAAACGGGTTTACGCTTACTCACAGTAAACGAATGCAAAGCCATTATGGGCTTTCCCCCTCAATTGAAAGTGCCCGTTTCACGAACACAGGCATACAGGCAGTTTGGTAACTCAGTAGCTGTACCTGTGGTTAAAGCGGTTGGGGAAAAAGCCATCCAACTGTTGCATTCACTTCCGATAACTCCCCGCCTTATTCACTTGCAAGCCACCGGTGTGTAGCGCAATAAGCGTTGTTCCTATTGGGAAGGCATCATTGCGAATCATATCAAAAAGTCCGTAAAGCATTTTGGCGGTATAAACAGGTTCAATAGGCAAATTAAATTGCGTTTCAAAGAAATCTTTAAAGGCGAGCAGTTCGGGGGTTGCTTTCGCATAACCCCCAAAGTGATAATCGGTTACTATTTCCCAAGGGCTTGCAGCTTGCGCCTTTGTTTGAGAAAGTAAACTTTCAACCTCACCCTTTAAAAACTCCCCTCCTTTTAATGCCGAAAAACCTAAGGCTTTCGTGCCAGAAGGCATAGCAGTTAACACCCCGGCTAAAGTTCCTCCGGTGCCACAAGCACAGGCAAAAACATCAAAGTCAACCTCAATTTCGGGAATAATTTCTGCGCAGCCCGGCAGTGCCAAGGCGTTAGAACCTCCTTCGGGGATTAAATAGAAATCGCCAAAGGTAGTTTTTAGTTGATTGATGACTTCTTCGCTTTTCTTCTCTCGGTACTCGCTGCGAGAAAGGTAATGCAGTTCCATTTCTTGCAACTGAGCGAAGCGCAATGTTGGGTTAAGGGGGAGATGTTCTTCCCCCCGAATAATTCCTACGGTACGAAAGCCTGCTAACTTTCCCGCTGCCGCCGTAGCATAAATATGGTTTGAAAATGCTCCACCAAAAGTGAGTAAGGTTTTTTTGCCTAATCGCTGGGCTTCTTCGAGGTTGTATTTCAGCTTTCGCCATTTGTTCCCCGATACTGCCTCGTGTATTAAATCGTCTCTTTTTAGATAGAAATGAATTTTTTTTTCCTCGAAAAGAGGGTCATCGAGTTTTTGTAAAGGGGTTGGGGAATGTTTGAGCAGGAAGGTCAAAAGCATGAAATTTAAAAAAGGCTACTCTGAAAATGAGGGATTGTATTTCAAAGCAGCCTTTATGGTAAAATGCGCAATTAAAAAGAGTTATTCAATCGTTTCAATCACCAAATTATGGTTGGTATAAATACAAATATCAGCGGCAATGTTTAACGATTCTCGTACAATTTCTTCGGCAGAAAGTTGCGGGGCGTGTTTCAATAAAGCCAAGGCAGAAGCCTGTGCATACATACTACCCGAACCAATGGCAGCAATTTGGTGGTCAGGCTCAATCACATCGCCCGTACCGGAAATAATTAAAACTTCTTCTTGGTTTACCACAATCATCATTGCCTCTAGGCGGCGTAAATAGCGGTCTGTTCTCCAGTCTTTCGCCAGTTCAATTGCTGCACGTTTCATGTTGCCGCCGTAAGCACCTAGTTTTTCGTCGAAGCGCTCCATAAGTGTAAAGGCATCGGCAGTGGAGCCGGCAAAGCCAATGGCAATTTTACCTCCTTGGAGTTTTCTTACTTTCTTTACGTTGCTTTTTGCCACGGTATTCCCGAACGTTGCCTGCCCATCGGCTCCAATTGCTACTTTTCCATCTTTTACAATGGCTAATACGGTGGTTGACCTAATTTTTTGTTTGCTCATATATGGCTTGAGTTTAATTCAATTACTAATTTGCAACCACTTTGTCAATAATTACTCCTACCTCTAAGATACCTGACAAATCGTCCTCTTGCATCATGTGTTGTACTTCATAGGTGTGCATCCCTTCTCCTAAGTCTATCCCTTCTGCCAATAAACAAGGGGTATCGCACAAGCCACCCATTGCTTTGCCAATTAGTTCGCCGTTGGGTTTTCTGAGTCGAAGTACATAGTCTTTGGTTTCTTCTTGTCCGGAGGGGAAAGTGTGTTTGATTTTTACGGCAATTTGCCCATACTTTATATCGGAAGAGTGGCGCAGTTCTACAATTAAATTGTACTTAGCCGACTCCGTTAAGTTAGGGGTAAACTTAAACACATTGTCTTTTTTCCAATTTAATTGAGCCGTTCCTTCAAAAGAACTATAAACACGGTTACTATCGCAGCTACTTACAATCAGTAATACAATAGTGGCAACCAGGCTAGATTTGATGAGATTTTTCATAATTAATTTTTTTTTAGGTGTGGTAGAAGCCAATAACAGTTTTCATTAAAAAGTGCAGAAGTATTGTATAAGTATAATTGAATTTCTAACTAAATACTTACAACTCAAAATTAAAAACTCACTTGCTTCTCGGATGAAACTGATGAATTGTTTCTGTAAGATAGTGCATATCGAGGTGAGTATAAATTTCTGTAGTGGTAATTGACTCGTGGCCGAGCATTGCCTGCACCGCTCGCAGGTCTGCACCGCCTTCTACCAAATGCGTAGCGAAAGAGTGTCGAAAAGTGTGAGGGCTTACTTTTTTCTTAATCCCTGCCTTTTTTGCGGCTTCTTTAGTAATGTAAAAAATCATTACTCGGCTAAGGGGCGCACTATTTCGGTTTAAAAACACAAAATTTCTGTTTTTCTGCTCTGTGGTTTGGTGGTTTCTCACCGTATCGAAATACAAATTGATGTATCGTATTGCCTCTTTACCAATAGGAACAAAGCGCTCTTTATTTCCTTTCCCTATTATTTTTAGGAATCCGTTTTCTAAAAATAGCCCACTTTTTTTGAGCTGAGTGAGTTCCGAAACGCGCAGCCCCGAACTGTATAAAGTTTCAAGGATTGCCCTGTTTCTTACCCCATCGGGCTTGTTGAGGTTGGGCACTTCAAGCATTTTCAGAATCTCCTCGTGAGTAAGTATTTCGGGAAGCTTTCTTTCAGACTGTGGCGACTCAATTAAATCGGTAGGGTTTGCGGGAAGCTTATCTGTATCAACCAAAAAATTAAAAAAGCTTTTAATGCCCGAAAGCAACCGCATTTGGGTAAATACAGCCACTTCCAGTTCATTTACTACTTGTAGGAAATTCCTGATTTGTTGGGGGCCAACGGTTAAAGGATTTGAAATGCCTTCTGCCTCTAAAAAGCTGCCTAAACGCTTAATATCTCTTACATAAGCTTCAACCGTATTGCCCGAAAGTCCTCGCTCAAGTTTTAAGTATTCTTGGAATGACTGAATGCTTTGTTCCCAATTCATACTAAAAATTCAATCAATTTTCGCGCTGTGCTAGTTTTTGAAGCACCCCTTGCAATGGTGCTTTCTTCTCTTCGGAGGCTTTTAGTTGATCCAGCAAGGCAAAAGATTGGGCAAAGAAGCTATCCATTTTTTGTACGGTTTGCTCTCGGAGATTGAGCTGATTATACAGGTTTGTAACGGCGCTTATCTTTTCGTTTTCCGAATTGTTTTTTAGCAGCCAACTTTCCAATTCTTTTTTCAGCGTTCCTTCTGCTTGTTTGCGGGCGTTAATCATCAAGAAAGTCTTTTTGTTGGAAGCAATATCGCCGCCTACTTTTTTGCCAAATTGCGCTTGGTCGCCGTACACGTCTAGCAGGTCGTCTTTCAACTGAAAGCCCACGCCCATGCTTTCCCCAATTTGGCGGAGGAGTTCCGCTTCTTGCTCGTTGGCACCGGCAATTATTCCCCCGAGTTGCAGGCAAAAGGCAGGGAGTACAGCCGTTTTTAAGCGAATCATTTCTAAGTACTCTTCTTCGGTTACATCATCTCGCTCTTCAAAATCCATATCTAATTGCTGCCCTTCACAAACTTCTGCCGCACATTTATTGAATAAACTGAGTGTGCGCCTTAGCAAACTATCTTCTACTTGCATCATTAACTCATAGGCTTTTACCAGCATGGTATCGCCTGAAAGAATTGCTACGCAATCGCTCCATTTTTCGTGCACGGTTGGTTTTCCTCTCCGCAGAGGGGCTTTGTCCATAATGTCGTCGTGCATGAGGGTAAAATGGTGAAATACCTCTAGCCCAATAGCAGGAAGCATGGCTTTTTGGTAATCGTCTTTAAAAAGAGAATAGCCCAAAAGGGTAAGCATAGGGCGCATTCTTTTCCCTCCCAATGACATTAAATATCGTATAGGCTCATAAAGATTCGCAGGCTTATCCTTAATAGAAAGATGCGTAATGGTATCGTTTATTTCTTGTAAGGCTCTAGCTGGGTCGAATGGCATTGAATTAGTTTTTAAATTTGAGTGATAATTTGTGAATTGATTTCGTAACAAAATCATGAAAAACATTCAAATCAATATAATCTTGATATAGATTTGGGTTTGGTACGAAATTATCAACTTATCGAACTTAAATATTATTAAAGTTAGACTTCTGAAAGAATAAATTGTTTGAAATGAGTATTTACAATCAGCTATTAAATAAAGAAAGTAAGTTAGCAGTCGTTGGGTTAGGTTATGTAGGCTTGCCTATTGCGCTAGAGTTTGCCAAAAAAATATCAGTCATTGGATTCGATATTAATGAGAAAAGGGTAGAAATGATGAAAAACAACATAGACCCAAGCAAAGAACTCACAGCCGAAGCTTTCAAAAATGCTAATATTCAATTTACGCATCAATTAGAAGATTTGAAGACCGCTACCTTTTTTGTAGTTGCCGTGCCAACCCCCATAGACCAGTACAAAACGCCTAACTTAAAGCCCCTTTTAGGTGCTACTACCACAGTGGGTAAAGTGCTCAAAAAAGGTGATTATGTGGTTTTTGAATCGACCGTGTACCCCGGCTGTACCGAAGAAGACTGTGTGCCTATTTTAGAAAAAGAGTCGGGTTTAAAAGCCTATGAAGATTTTAAAGTGGGTTACTCGCCCGAGCGCATTAATCCGGGTGATAAAAAGCACACACTTTCTACCATTGTAAAAGTTGTTTCTGGGAACGATGAAGAAGCTTCGGAAAATATTGCAAAAACCTACGAGCTAGTAGTAGAAGCGGGTGTTTTTAGAGCGGCATCCATTAAAGTAGCAGAAGCCGCAAAAGTAATT
>CAZFQW010000276.1:0-5366 GCA_964521225.1 uncultured Roseobacteraceae bacterium | reverse complement strand
CCTATCTCTTCTACCATCGAGTTAGATAGACAAGAACCCACTAACGAAGCAATAATTATTAACCAAGGAGCAGAATATACTAATGATAAGAGCCATAGAGTGCAGTTAGAACTCAATGCAGAAGGTGCTGAAGAAATGATGATTGCAACAAGCAGAACTTTCAAGCCGAGTGGTAAATGGGAGCCGTATACGCCTACAAAAGGATGGACCTTAGTTGGTAGCGATGGTATCAAATTATTATATGTCAAATTTAGGGATAAAGCAGGTAACGAATCGGCCCCTGCACTTGCTAAAATCCTATTAGATACCGAACCTCCTATTCCACGATATGTGCGTATTAACGAAAGTGCTACAAGTACAGATAGCCCGCAAGTAATGCTTTCTATGGAAGCACGCGATGCTACTTACATGATGATTTCAAACGACCCTAAGTTTACAGGTAGTTTTTGGGAACCCTATGCCATTACCAAACAATGGACGCTTACAAGAGAAGATGGTTTAAAACGAGTTTTTGTAAAATTTAAAGATAATGCACAAAACGAGTCAGGGCATATATTTAAAGATATTACACTTTACTCTAGCAACTAGCCAAAATAATTAATTGTAAAAAAAAAGGGCAACCTGTTATTAAAAGCAGGTTGCCTTTTTATTTTTAACCACTAAAACAAACAATCTATGAGACTTTTGTTGATCGTATTATTAGTCGTGCCCTTTTGGGTAAACGCGCAAACAGACACCAAAGAATTTAGTTCTAAAATCGAAAAAGTAACTATTTTTTTAAAAGGAGCAGAAATTCACAGAAAAGCTTCTATTAACCTCAATAAAGGAAAAAATAAAATAGCGTTTACTGGCTTGTCTCCTTTGCTAAATCCTTCTACTATTCAGTTAAAAGGTGTTGATTTCACCATCCTCTCCATCTCAAATAAAACCGATTTTCTGGGAGAAAAAGAAAGAAGCGAAGAAGTACAAAAACTAGAAAATCAGCAAAAAGAAATAGTGCAACAAATAAAGGTTGAAAATAAAAACCTAACTATTTTAAAACGAGAGTTAGAAGTCCTGATGGCAAACAAATCGATTGGAGGAAATAGTGGCGTTACCGCAGAAGGGCTCCAAAAAGCCATGGATTATTTCGGGCAAAAACTAAGAAAAATAGAAAACGCTATTTTGGAAAGTGAGCAAAAGGCAGCCAATTTAGAAGAAAATTCTGAAAATATTAACAGCCAAATTGATGAGTTAATTTCAAATAAGGATGAAAAAACAATGAGAATTGAAGCCGTGCTTCAAACAGAAAGTGCATTAAAGGGAGAGATTGAACTGCAATACATTGTAAGCGAAGTTGGTTGGTTTCCCTCTAAATTCTTATACACGGAATTCTAAATACTGCCCACTTATGACATCCGAGTAGAAAACGTTTCTAAACCTATCAGTATCACTTATAAGGCAAATGTGTACCAAAACACTAGTGTCGACTGGAAAAACGTTCGCCTAACAATTTCTTCTAGTAATCCAGAACAAAGTAATATCTCGCCAACCCTAAACCCCAACTATTTAGATTTTAACTATTCTTCTTCTTACCAAAACAATAATATCTATCAATTAAAGCAAAACATTGGTTTTAACAAAGACCAAACGCTTGGGAATATTAGTGAAGTTTATGGAATTATTATGGATGAAGAGGGTACTCCCCTGCCCGGCGTAAATGTGGTAGTAAAAAGCTCTACTATTGGCACTATTACAGATTTAGAGGGTCGATATAAGCTTACCCTACCTCCCAATGCACAGGCTTTAGCGGTAAGCTGTATTGGTTACACTATGTAGGAAATGCCTATTAGTAAACCTAATATTAACCTGCAATTATCACCAGATTACGAAACATTAAGTGAAGTAGTCGTAACAGGGTATTCGAGTAAAGCCAGAGAAAAAAAATCTGTAAAAACAGGCGCAGTTTTGAGAAGTGTTGCCCCTTCTCCTACGGTTACAAAACTTGAGTACCAAACTAATTTTGCCTATGAAATTGAAGAGCCTTACGATATTGCCTCAAATGGTAAGTTAACTACAGTAGAATTAGTAAAGCATGAAATTAAAAGTACCTACACCTATAATACAGTACCTAAACTGATTGAAAGTGCATTTTTAGTCGCAGATATTACCGAGTGGAATCAATATAATTTTTTGGAAGGAGAAGCCAATCTATACTTTGAAAACAGTTTTATTAGGCGCTCTGTGCTCGATACAAAATATGTGAGCGACACATTGAGGCTCTCTTTAGGGCGAGATGATGGGATTGTAGTAAAAAGAACCCGCTTACGAGACTTTGAAAAACGCAGGTTTTTTGGAAGTAAAAAGAAAGAAGAGCGCATTTGGGATATTGCCGTCAAAAACTTAAAAAATGAGGCTGTTACTTTAAAAATACATGACCAAATCCCTCGCTCAACTAATCAGGCAATTAAAATAGAAGATGTTGATACAGGAGGAGGCACCTTTGATGAAGCCACCGGAGCGTTGTCTTGGAACTTAACCCTAATGCCTAATGAACAAAAGAAAATTGTGTTTAAATATGCTATCGAATATCCTAAAGATAAAGTAGTAAAAATTGAATAGAAGTATAAGCATCATTATTTCAATTTTTTGAGGCACGAGTGCAGCTTTAAAAGCTATGATAAAGTAACTACTCGTGCCTTATTTTTTCCTGTTTTAAGCCACTATTTTAAAGCGATAAAACCTAATTATTTTTTGGGAAAGGGAAAAAAATTAGAATAACAGAAAATAAATATATTGCTTTATCGAGAATCTATTTAATTTATTGGAGTAGTTGTAAAAATCGCAGAAATTCACATCGTAAAATACAGCATCTTTGTAAAATCAGATGAAAATATCATCACAAAAACTGGAAATAAGTATTTGTAATAAATTACACCTTTAATGATTAGCTTTTACCCCGGCCCATCGCAATTATACCCTCAAGTAAAGCAGTATTTAAATGATGCTTACGACAGTGGCATCTTAAGTAAAAACCATCGTAGCCCCGATTTTATCGAGATGAGTAAGAATACTATTCTTACCATGAAAGAAAAATTGAATATCCCGAAAGACTATACCGTGTTGTTCACCTCTTCTGCCACAGAGTGTTGGGAAATACTAGGAGAGTCGTTTATCGATTTATTCAGTTTACATATCTATAATGGTGCTTTTGGCGAAAAATGGTATGAGTACCGAAGGAAATTAATGCCCAATGCAGCAGCAATGGAATATTCTATTCAGAAAATTCCTAGCCTTAATAAATTGAAAAATATAGCTGAAAAACCCGAAGCAATTTGTGTAACACACAATGAAACTTCAAATGGTACCCAACTAAAAAATAGAGTAATTAAAAAAATAAAATCGCAATTTTCGGATTCGCTCATATTTGTGGATGCCACTTCTTCTATGGGAGGAGTTACACTCGATTGGCTCTCTGCCGATGTTTGGTATGCTTCTGTGCAAAAATGCTTCGGATTGCCCTCAGGCATGGCAGTAATGGTTTGTTCACCCAAGGCAATTGCTAAGGCAAAGTCTTTAAATCAGAATAAACATTACAACAGTCTTACATTTATGGTCGAAAAAATGCAAGATTGGCAAACTACTTACACCCCCAATATTTTAAATATTTTTCTTTTAGGGAAAATATTGGAAGAAATACCAAATATTACCCAAATCCACAGAGCCTTAAAAAATCGAAAACAAGAGTGGGAAGATTTTTTAAAAAATAATGGGTATAATTTACTCGTAATTAATTCGCAGGTAAGGTCAGATACTGTTTTTACCATTAAAGCAAAAGAGGAACACGTAAAAATAATTAGGGAAAATTGTGAAAAAGCAGGTTTTCTGCTAGGGAAAGGCTATGGTACGTGGAAGAACAATACATTTAGAATTGCCAATTTCCCTGCAATACCAGCAGAGGCAATTGAGCAACTAAAAGAAGTATTAAAAGAAAATAATAAAAGCGCTATTAAATAGCGCTTTTGTATTTTATGCTTCTAGTTGATATTGGGTTTTAATTTCACCAGTCTCTTTATCCGTCCACTTTTTTAAACCATAAGCAAACCCTTTTCCATCGTGTGGAACTTTAACCAATTGCTCTGCTTTGTTAGCAAGTTTCTGAAGGCTTCTGTTTAATCTGCCTTTTAACTCAATGTCTGTCTGAGGAATTTCATCTTTTTTACTCTTCTTTCTAAATAAATCAAGCAGCTCTGGGTTTGACATTATTTTCCCTTTCTTTTTCAAACCATTCGTAATTATTTCATCCCACTCAGAAAGTTTACCAATGCTGCCAGCAGGGCGGCCTCTTCTTCCTGCCGTTTTTTGCTTGTGAACCTTTACCGTAGCCGATTTTGGAGGCCTTCCTCTACCCCGTTTCTTTTCAGTTACTTCAACAGATGCCGCGTCGTTTTGGGCTGATGTAGTAGTTACTATCTTCGGGGGTCTTCCTCTACCTCTTTTTTTCTCGGTAGTAGCAGGCACCGCTGGTTTAGCTTTGGGGGGCCTTCCTCTGCCTCGTTTCTTTTCAGTTACTTCAACAGCAACTCCGGCCTCGCTTGTAGCGAGTGAAACCGCTTCTGTCTTCGGAGGCCTGCCTCTACCTCTTTTTTTCTCGGTAGTAACAGGCACCGCTGTTTTAGCTTTTGGGGGTCTTCCTCTGCCTCGTTTTTTCTCAGTGGTAACAGGGGCAATCTCTGCCTTTGGAGCAACCTCAGTTGCATTTTCTAACGACAATTCTAATTGATTAATTAGTTCATTGGCATTTTGTAATTGAAATTCTAATTTGGACTTCTCTTCGCTATAATGCTTGATGAGGTCCTTAATCTGACTTGCATTAAGATTAACGGGCATAGTAGAAAAAATTTTGTTAAAGAATTAATGAAATTCCGATGGTTTGAAAATTTATTTGACTATTAAAATAAATCGTAAATGAATAAAGAAATGCTAAGTTCCTTATTATCAAAGCACAAAACTAAATATAAACATTGTAATTATTATTTAATTTATCAAATTATTTTTTAAATATCCTTCTTATTCTATTAAAAGAAAAGGCTTTAAATACAATAAAATGCTGATAATCAAAACTTTATGAATTTTAAAATAAAGAATATAATTACTATTAACATAAATAGTCGCTTGCCCTATGTCGCTTGATAATATTTCCATCTCTTCGTCCAGATACCACGGATCATAACTAACATTGGCAAATGTAACCACCGTGAAGTTAGGTACTGGCACGCCCCAATAGTTATTGGTAGCGTCTACAGTTCCCGGAGCAGTCGTCGGATTAGCAGCTACGCCATAATAAACTGTTTTTGTATCAATGCTATTATCGTGAACCGAAGCAG
>CAZFQW010000275.1:0-5370 GCA_964521225.1 uncultured Roseobacteraceae bacterium | reverse complement strand
AGAACATTGAACTTTGAACTTTTACATCTTTGAATAGTACAATGTAAATACTATTTAAAACATAGCTTAACCCTTTTAATTGATGTTTTTAATAAAAATAGAGAGAACCTCAGCAGACCTTAAGTACCGAACTATAATAAAACGTGTATTCGCCATTCCAAAAATTTGCGACGGCAGGAGTGAACTGTTTGGAATCTGTTAATTAGGAGATTCCGTCTGCGCCGACAGCCCGGTCAACCTTTTCGCACGTATCCTAACTGCAACGAAATGACGGTTCTTTTATGGATGCTTACTTAATGGCTAAAAAAGCACTCTGAAAGGAGTGCTTTTATTTTTTATTTAAAAACTATAATTAACTCAGCTACCCCAAACTAGCAACTCTAAACTTGTTGGTTTCGGCTACTCGATCAGGGCCTTCCAAGAAAAGTGCATCGTCCATCTTCTACACCAACAGATTCTGCCTTATTCCTGTGACGGAATAACCGTTTTTTTTAATCTGAGTAGTTAACGAAAACCAATTTCATACTCTCTGCAACAGGCAAAAACGTTGTGTTTTACGAGGGAACAAAAAACACGACAGTAAAAACTGCCAAAAAATCACATTACCATAACAAATTATAAAATCACCCGTTTGAGGTGGTTTTATTACGAATATGCCTTAGTATTTTTGTAAATAATTTTCTATTTCATTAACCCTTAAATTTTAATAACTATGAAACAAAAAACATATTTATGGCTTCTTGCACTATTGCTTGCTACTAGTGGTTGTGATAATCAGCCTGACTGCTTGAACTGCGTAGAAGATTGGGAGAGAAAAGAATTTTATAAAGACGCAAGAGGTATAGTAAAATACCACGATATTCTACTTAATTTAAAAATAGTGGAGTTATATGATAACGATAAGTTAATTAATAACATCGCTTTACCTTCATGTAATGATACAAGTATTTATCCTATTGGGACAGAAATTAAACTATCAGGTTATTGGGTTGAGATACCTCCTGAAGGTAATATTATTCCTAATCCTTTTTGTTATACTAATGTTGAAGTTATTAACCCAGATGAACCTAAGTAAAACTCACTTAAGTAAATAATTTTCAACCTAGATTTAATATTACTATGAAACAAAAAACCTATTATTTAGGAATCTTAACTGCACTTCTGCTTTTAGGAAGTTGTGGAGAAGACGAGCCTAAATGTCTTAATTGTACGGGGGATTGGCCTCGTTCAAATTTTATTCAAAATGCTAGGGGAATAGTAAATTTCCATCCCCTTTTAACGGATATGAAAAGAGTCTCAATGTATAATGAAGCAGGTGAGTTAATTCATGATACTGTTGAATTACCTGGATGCAACGATTCCATTTATTCTATCGGAACAGAGTTTCTACTAAGTGGATATTTCGTAAACCAACCAGAACCCGCACCTTTGATTTTTCAGGCGACTTTCTGTTACACTAAGCTAGAAGTTATTAATTCCAACGAACCAAAATAAAATTTAAAAATTATGCGAACACAATTTCAAATTTCAGGAATTTATTTTCATATTAAATATTTTAATAAAACAGCTATGAAAAAAATCATTTTAATTCCATTAACAGTACTTGTAAGCCTACTTATTTTCTCTGCTTGTGAGGAAAATGAACCCATAGCAGAAGAACCTGAATACGAGGTGTTGGCTACTTATGAAAATCAGGTTGCTACGCTTTACCCAGACTGTGAACGCTCTTTAGATAGTAGTATAGTTTGGAGTTATATTCAAATAGCTCCTATTGAAGGTGCTGAACTTTATAGTATACGAAACCATTCTTATGAAATAGATAACTTCCTGAAAGAATGGGGGGTTATAACTCCTACGCGTAAATCGCTTAAATATACAATTCCCATTAAATTCGACGGAGAACTTCGGAGCAATAATACAAATCAAAGCATTTATATTAATTCACTTTCTTTATCAAATATTTGTGAGTGCGGCGAAGTAGTAGGACAGGTAACAGATATAGAAGGTAGAATAAGTAAAGGTATTGAAGTTGGAAGTAATCTTTCGTACTATTTTATGGATGTGCCAGACTTGCCTATTAATCAAAAATTACCAAAAGTAGGAAGCCTGAGCAATCCTGATTTAGCTAATTTTGGGGGTAGAATTTGTAATGTCCCGGATTCCATTAAGTCTAAAATAATAAATGAAGAAGTTATTGAGGTTCTATTTAGTGGAAACTATTCAAGCGCTTGCTACAGCTATCATACTCCTTGTTATCTTATTCTCGGTATTCCTTATTATAATCTAACATTCGATATTTAACTAACCAATATCGGATTAAAATAAAATTATACTTTCTCTTTAACCTAAATATTTAATAATTATGTTGTCGCAATCAAAATTTCGTAAACATCATTTTGGAATTCTCTTATTCCTTTTCCTGTTTAGTTTTAATTCATCGTTTTCTCAAACTATTTCTATTGACTTTTCTTACAAAAAGAAAGGGAAATACATTAAAAAAAAGTATAGTTTAGTGCATGAACTGCTTTTTGTGGTATTGCAAGATGGTATGGATGTAAATGACATAGAAGAAAGGTTGGGCAACACTTTTGAAATAAAATCGCACAGACAAAATTACCTTACGTTAAAAGCAGAAAACAGCTTTTCTTTGGAAGAGGCTCAAAGAAAAGTATATGAAGAGCTTGGCAGAGAAAAAATAGCTTATGTTCATCCATATTTACAACCAGAGAATGGAATGAGGGTTACTTACCTTAATGAAATCGTGCTAAAACTGGACAATGGTTCTTCTGAAAAAGATTTGAAAAATATCTTTGAAGTATATTCTATTAAAGTTAAAAAGATTATTCCTCATACATATTTAGAAGGTTTGTTTAATGTGGTTTTAAAAGAAGAAGAAGCAAACCGAACACTTGAAATTGCAAACCAGTTATTACAAATAGAAAGCGTTGATTTTGCTTACCCTGAAATTTATGGCTTAGTTATATTAAACACCTCAGATCCACAGTACCCTTCTCAATATGCCTTAGAAAATAATGGAACAGGATCTCAACTTTTTGGCACCCCTGATGCGGATATTGATGCTCCAGAGGCTTGGGCTTTATCTACTGGTAGTGGTGTAAAAGTAGCTGTAATTGATGTAGGAGTTAAATTAAATCATCCAGTCTTAACCGGACAATTAATCACAGGAACAAATATAGAAAATGATGGACCTGTAGGAGGAAACCCTGATATAACAGAAGCAAATAACGACCATGGTACAGCTATTGCAGGCATTATTGCAGCTAAAACTAATAATAATTTGGATATCTCTGGTATAGCATATGATGCTCAAATTATCCCAATCAGAGTTCGTACACAAGGGCTATTAGATGATGCTATTAGTTGGGCAGTAAACAATGCAAATGCTGATGTCATTGTCATGTCTTTAAGTACACAGAACAATACTCCATTTGCAGCTGTAGAAATGGCAATTGATGATGCTGTACAAAATGGGCGAGGTGGCAAGGGTTGCATCATAGTAGGAGCATCAGGGAATGGTAGCTCTTCTTTAGTGAGTTACCCTGCTAATCTTTTAGAGGTCATTGCTGTAGGGGCATCAAACAATACAGATAATAGAAGGTCTTCTTCTAATTATGGAACAAACTTAGACTTAGTAGCTCCAGGTGATGCGATTACCTCTCTCAATTTAACAGGCAGTCAACTATGGGGATATTCTGGTACATCCTTCGCTGCTCCTCACGTAGCTGCCGTAGCAGCAATGATTTTAGAGGTTGCTCCGAACCTTACTTGGCAGGAGGTACGTCATGTTCTCAACTCTACTACCGATAAAGTGTCTGGTTATACTTACAATATAAACAAGGCTAGTGGCACTTGGGCTAATGAAGTAGGTTATGGAAGGTTAAATGCTAAAAAAGCGGTAGACAAAGCCTTGACTGCTTGTTTAACTACTCTTTCTGATGGAACTGTACAAGAGTTGACTCCTTTTAGTTCAAGTCAATTTTCAATAAGTGGTCCTAGCCAAATATGCCCTAGCCAAACGGTTATGTTTACTGCCAACTACCTACCGGGCGTTCAAGGCAATGTAACCGGGCATACCTGGACTTGGCCGAGTACATATACTTATATTGGTGGGCAAGGAACTCGGTTTTTAACTATCCAAGCACCTTCTAGTACCTCTGGCTTGGGAGGAGCGGTTACCTTAAGAGTTACCAATGCCTGTGGTACCACTTCGGGTTCGCCTGCTGTAAAATCTTTCAGTCCTTCGTTTAGTTGTGGTTTCTCTTTCTCACTTTCGCCTAACCCTGCTTCCCAAGAGGTAGAATTAGCAATTGAAGATAATTCTGAGGGAGAACAATTAAGAACAAGTCCTGAATTATTAGAAAACTATGAAGTAGAAATTTCAGATATGAACGGATTGGTTATATATTCTAAAAAGGCAAAGGCAAAAAAACTGAAAGTCAATTTAAACAAAATGAAAAAGGGTCTTTACAACGTAAACGTTATTTACAAGGGAGAAGCGAAAAGTACTAAGTTGTTAATTTCAAAATAGCATCCCTAAAAACTACAGTTAGGTTCTCTGTAAACCTTATTTGTTACAAAAAAGCACTCCTTTCAGAGTGTTTTTTTTGATTATTATAGGAAAAAGGTTGCTTAGTTACTGTTTCTTACCGCTGCTACTTCCTCAGCTGTGATTGCCTCGGCATTGTTGCCAAAACTTTGGCGGATATAGCTTAGTACATCGGCAATTTGTTGGTCGTTCAAGAAACTGTGCGATGCCATTACGCCATTCCAAGTTTCGCCTGCTACCTCAATTTCGCCTTGTAAGCCTTTTAGCACAATATTTATGAGCCTTGTTTTATCACCTTCTACCCATTCTTTGTCGGTTAATGGCGGATTCAGATTGGGGACTCCTTCTCCTTCTTTCATGTGGCAGGTCATACAGTAGGTCATATATACTGCTTTACCGGGATGTGCAGCTGCTTTTTCTTCTGTTTTGGCTACTTCGTTTGTTTCGGTGGCAGCCGTAGTTTCGGTAGTAGCTTTTTCGCTACCGCCACAAGCCGCTAATACATACACAAGTACCGAGGCAGCGAATAGTATTGTTTTGTTTTTCATAAAATACAGTAGTTTTAGTGAATTCTGCATAAAGATAAAGAAGTTCTAATTACTTGCTACATCGCCATAGTGCATAATTCGCCAAATTCTGCCCTTTTTAGAATCGCTTACATACAAAGAACCGTCGGGCCCTTGTGCCAAACCGCAAGGTCTGAAAGCTGCGCCGGTATCTCTTAACAGGAAAATTCCCTTTACATCAATCAACCTGTTTGCTTTTACATAGATATAGCCATTTTCGTTTACCGCAACGGGTAA
>CAZFQW010000274.1:0-5374 GCA_964521225.1 uncultured Roseobacteraceae bacterium | reverse complement strand
CCGGTAAGCTTCGGGATTTTTTACGGCTGCCAATACTCCAGATGTTTCTTTATCGAGCCGATGAGCGAGTTGTATGTCCTCGTATTTTTCTGCTAATAATTGCAGTATGCTAGGTCTTGTAGTATCGCGTTCGTCGAGTGTAGCGATAAAAGCAGGCTTGTTAATCAATAAAAAATTATCGTCTTCAAATAAAATGAGGTCATTTAGTTGTAGTGGTTTCATGGGGTTGTAATGCCTTTTGTAATTTAAAAGAGAAAGAAGTACCCTCTCCCTCTTTACTATTAACTTTAACTCTTGTGTTATGACCTTCCAATATATGTTTCACAATGGCTAATCCCAAACCGGAACCACCCTGTTTTTTAGAGCGGCTTTTTTCGATACGATAGAACCTTTCAAAAATTCGGTCTAAATGTTCTTCGGACATCCCAAAACCATTATCGGTAATGGTTATAATTATATGTTCATCATCATTTTCAAAAGAAACGTTCACCCATCCGTTACCCTCATGATATTTAATGGCATTGCTTACGAGGTTAATTAGTACCTGGCCTATACGATTATAATCTGCATATACCTCTACCTCATCAATTTTGTATTTTATCACCTTTAAATCAATCTCTTTCTTCTGTGCTTTACGTTCTAGCTGATCGAAAACATCTCTGGTGAGCATTTCAAGATTGAAATCTTCAAATTTCATTGTAATAACCCCTGATTCTATATGCGAAATCGTAATTAGGTCTTGCACAAGGGCATCGAGCTGATTGAGGCTTTTCGCTGCTTTTTTCAGGAACTTATGCTTTACGTTTTCATCGTCCATGGCACCGTCTAGCAAGGTGAGAATATAACCCTGAGAGGCAAAAATAGGTGTTTTTAATTCATGTGAAACGTTGGCAATAAATTCTCTTCGGTAGATTTCAAGTTGTTTGAGTTCGTCAATTTCTCGTCCTTTTACCTTTGCATAATTGGTAATTTCTTGTTGAACCCTTTTAAACGGATTACTAGAGCGTTTTAGGCCTTGGGCGTGTTCTTTTAATTCAAAAAGTTGCGATTTGCTGAGTTCTGAATAAATACGTTCTACTTGCCTAAAAACAAGGAACTCCATTGTAATATATACCAAAATGAAACTAGAAGCAAAGGCGATAGAGCCTGCCACAAAAAGTGCTGTACCCGATACGCTATCGACTAAAGAAAGGAAGGCAGCAGTTACTATGGAGATACAACTTGCCAGAAGAATAGCAACTGCTTTAGAACTAATTAGCATCACTACTCTTCGTTATAGTCAAATTTATAGCCTACTCCCTTCACTGTTTTAATGTACTCGCTACCAATTTTTTCTCTAACTCTTCTGATATGAACATCGACCGTTCTTGCTAACACATATACATCGGAACCCCAAATATTTTGGAGTAGCTCATCTCTACTAAAAACTTTCCCTGGGGTTTCCGCTAAAAAATAAATAAGTTCAAACTCCTTTTTAGGAAGTGAAATGGCTTCTTCGTTAATTTTAAGAATATAGCTTGTTTTATCGATTACAAACTTTCCTATTTGGATAATGTCATTTTCTGATTTAAGTTTTTTCGTTTGTCTACGGAAGTAAGCATCGATTCGGCTCATTAATGCTCTTGGTTTAATGGGTTTGGTGAGGTAATCGTCGGCACCTACATCAAAAGCCGCTACCTCGGAGTACTCTTCGGTACGAGCCGTAAGAAAAATGACAAACGTATTTATTAAATCAGGGGTCTCTTTTATTTGTCGGCAAGCTTCTACGCCATCCATACCGGGCATCATAATATCCATTAGAATGAGGTCGGGTTTAAACTTTCGAGCTTTTTCAACAGCAGATTTCCCATCATTGGCAGTTTTCACCTGATAACCCTCTTTTTCAAGATTATAAGTTAGCATTTCAACGATGTCATTTTCATCGTCAACTACCAGAACTTTATGATTACTTTTTCCCATAACAAATAGTTATTAGCATGTAAACTGAACCTGTAACGTTTTAACTATAGAAGAACTTCCAATATTAAATTATTTTCAACAATTGTTAATTTAATGGAGTCGGGAGTAAATGTAAAGTGCTTTCCAAGCTTATTAGCTATGTTTTACGGCTATTCACATAAAGTTAAAGGCATTGTCATGGTTATTTAACCAAGCTATTGAAAACACGCTTATTCAGTTTTACATTAAACTTCTTTTTTAGCGATTTTAGCCACTCTTTTTCAAGAAACGATTGATAGTCTGAGATTACACTGCCTTTCGCTTCGGCAAGCGTTTTTTGCCTTGGTGCTTCAATTTCCTCAATGATGGCAGTGTAGAATCGCCCATTTTTATTTGTGTCAAAAGTTCCCTTTTTCGATGGAATTACACGCACCACAGGATGCTCGTCGATATCGAACCAACCTTCTTCTATTTCTACGGAAAGTGCATTATTTTCTTTATTAAACTGCTTTTGTAAATCTTTTAAAGCGGTAGAATAGAAAGTTAAAATAGCTTCATCGTCGTTAATATTATCTTTCTCGAAAATTAGCCGTGTTTTTTCAATTTTATTTTGCTCAAAATAATTGGCAATTAGCTCTTCCCATTTTTCAACTGTTTCAGAAAGTGTGAGTTGAAGCAGATAGTTTTTATTAAGCTGTAATTTTCTGATAGCTCCGTTGAATGCATTGCGGGTGCTGCTCGAAAAGTTTTGGGTTTCTAAGTCGATAGCTACATTTACAGTGGTAGGTTCTTCGCTAGTTTTGTACACATTTTGTTGCATGGCTTGTTTAAGTTTAAAAAGTACTTCACTACTTTCCGCATTCAAAACCACCCCTTTTGCTCGCTTTCCCCAAGTGTATTGTTCTTTATTGTTTTCAAAATACTGAGCAAGCCCCGCAGAGTCAGCGGCTGAAACTTGCCATATTTCTTTTTGCATCACTTCAAAAAAGAGCATGCCGTCGTTGTATTCTTGTACCAAGTTAGCATATTCGGGGTATTTAGAAGGCAACTTCTTTTCTTCGGCGGCTAACACTTGTTTTTCAATAAAGAGGTTTAACAAAGCTTTTGCATAATCGCTAGGTGCAGTGGTGGGGTTCGCTCTTTGTTGTTTCTGGGCAAAGTCTAAGAAATCGGCTGCTTTATAAGTATTTCCCTCCACCGAAAACAATTCATTGCTCCAATCTTTAGAAGTATCGTAGGCCCATTGCCCTTGTACCAAAGAACTATCGAACTCATTTAGTATAGCCTTTAGCTGCTCGCTATTTTCGCTGTAATTATTTTCTTTTTTTAATCGGTCAATAAACGAAGTATATCTTATTTGAGAACGAGCATCCTGATTAATTCTTTGTTTTAAGTTATCCTCAATTTCAGCGAGTGGAGCAAGAGGCTTTTTTTCTAAAAGTTTAATGATATGCCAACCGAAAGCAGTTTTAATGGGCTTGCTAATATCTTCGGGCTGTTGCAGAGCAAAAGCCGCTTCGGCAAATTCAAAAGGCATTTGCCCTGTAGAAAACCAAGGGAGTTCTCCATTAAGCGCTTTGGTGTTTGTATCGTCGGAAAACTGTTTACATAACTGGTTCCACCTGGTAGGGTCGCCTTTCAATTGGGTAGAGATTTCCAAAATTTTATTTGCCGCTGTTGCCGAATCGTTTTCCGCTGACCCATCAGGAACTTTTACCATAATATGTGCCACTTTCACCGAGCCTTGGTTGGGGCGTTTGCCGACCACATTCAGCAGATGATAGCCAAATTGTGTTTTAACAGGCTGGGAAATTCCACCCACGGGGATACTATAAGCCGCATTTTCAAAATTATACACCATTTGGAGTGCACTAAAATAGCCCAAATCGCCTTGGTTTGTTTTAGCGGAAGGATCTTCTGAGTGCTCTTGCGCCAACTTACCAAAGTCGGCACCTGCTACTGCCTTTTCCCTTATCTCAGTGATTTTTTTGTAAGCCTCCGTAGTATCTTCATCTGGCTTTACGAGCACTAAAATATGAGAAGCCCTTACTTCTTCTTGCATTCTTTCGTAGGCTTCTGCAACGAGGTCACTCGTGCTATTTCGGTCGGTAAGGTAAGGTTTCGCTAGCTGTCTTCTATAACTTTCAAACTCATTTTTAAAAGCCTCTGAATCGCCTAACTTTTGTGCTTCTGCCTCAACTACTTTTAATTTAAAGTTGATAAACAGCGGTAAATAGGCCTCTAAGCTTTTCTTAGAATAGATGTTAGCAGAGTCTCGGTGATTTTTATTATATAAATAATCGAACTCCTCCACAGTAATTTTGCGCTCGCCAATATTCAACAAAATGTCGTTGGGATTGCCCTGCGCTAGTACTACAAATGGAATTAATGTTGTTAGAACAAAAAGGAAGTTTTTTTTCCTCATAGCTTCTGAATGATTGATGATGATGATGATAATAATTCTTGCAAAGAAAAGAGGTATAGGTTGTAGTAAGAACTCTCCATTCATTTAACTTTCTAAAAAAAGATTAATTCTATACTCTTCGTAAAATAGTATTTTAATACAACCGCAAGCAAACACTTGAAAAAGCTAAGCATACTTATTCCCGTTTTTAACGAAGCCGCAACTATTGCTCTACTGCTTCAAAGTGTGCTGGCAACTGAACTCCCTATTACCAAAGAAATAATTGTAATTAACGATGGTTCAGAAGATAATACAGAGGCAGAGATATTAAAAATTGCAGCCGATAATCAAGAAATCATCTATCTGAAACAAGAAAAAAACCAAGGGAAAGGCGCCGCTTTACACCAAGGCATTGCCAAAGCATCGGGCGACTGGATTATCATTCAAGATGCTGACATGGAGTATTCTCCGCAAGATTATCATAGGATTTTGGCCCCTGCACTGGCAGGCCATGCCGATGTAGTGTATGGTTCTCGTTTTGTAGGAAGCGGCTCGCATAGAGTCCTTTATTTTTGGCATTACCTAGGCAATCGTTTTCTCACCTTTGTTTCCAACATGTTCACCAACCTGAACCTTACCGATATGGAAACCTGCTACAAACTATTTAAGGCGCAGCTCCTGAAATCGCTTCCATTAAAAGAAAAGCGTTTCGGGTTTGAGCCAGAAGTAACCGCCAAAATGAGCCGATACCCTCATGTAAGAGTATACGAAGTGGGTATTTCCTATTTCGGCAGAACCTACCAAGAGGGTAAAAAAATAGGTTGGAAAGATGGTTTTAGGGCGTTGTACTGTATTTTGAAATACAATTTAGGGAAGTGATTTTGAATCGCAGACTGACTTCATTAAGTTGATTATTTTAACCTCTCAAGTAGAAAAAGATTACCGTTATTTCACTGAGTTTTTGAGCAAAAATAGCTAGTAAGAGCATGTTTAAGTTTTTGTAAGCATTTGAAAATAAGAAATTTAAAGAGC
>CAZFQW010000273.1:0-5375 GCA_964521225.1 uncultured Roseobacteraceae bacterium | reverse complement strand
TAAGACTACTGGGGTGTATCATTTATTTGAGTTCAAGGCGGAGCCTTCACTTATTGGGAAATTGGAACTTGAGTATAAACGCGATGAGCAAATCATGCGTTTCTTAACGGTTTCACTCGATAAATATGCGGTTGAGTATAACGAACGCAGAAGAAAATATCTTAGTAACAAAAAATCAACAGAAACAAAAGAGGAGGCAGCATCATGACATTAATGAACGAACCTTTGAACAGACGCGAAACCCGCAAAAAGTATTGCCGTTTCAAGAAGCATCGTATCAAATATATTGATTATAAGAATCCTGATTTCTTATTGAAATTTTTGAACGAACAAGGTAAGATTTTACCTCGTCGTATTACAGGAACAAGCCTAAAGTATCAGCGTAAGCTTTCTACGGCTGTTAAACGTGCACGCCAGTTAGCCTTATTGCCATACATAGCCGACGGCTTAAAGTAATTCAAGTTAATCATTAAAATCTGACTGAAAGTCATGGATATAATTCTAAAAGAAGATATAGTTGGGTTAGGCTACCAGAACGATGTGATTCAGGTAAAACCCGGATATGGTAGGAATTATCTTATTCCTCAAGGTTTAGCAATTATTGCTAATTCTTCTAACCGTAAAATGGTTGAAGAAAACCTTAAGCAAGCAGCTCACAAAGCTGAGAGAGTAAAAGAGCAAGCAGAAACTTTAGCCAACGCTATTGGTGATCTTGAGTTAGTGATTGAAACTAAAGCAGGTGAGAGTGGAAAAATCTTTGGTGCGGTTACCACACTTCAGATTTCAGATTCTCTGAAAGAAAAAGGCTTCGATATTGATCGTAAGCGAATCTCTTTTAAAACCGATGTGAAAATGGTTGGAGAGTATACTGCTGAGTTAAATTTACACAAAGAAGTAAAGAAAGAAGTTGCTTTTAAAGTAGTTGCTATTTAAGTAGTTACATTCTTTTTTGACAGAAAGCCCTTTTGTAATAGAAAGGGCTTTTTTTGTTTTAGATATAAACGAAAGTACAGCAACCAAGAGCTTTAACCTTACCTGGGTTATTTTTTTTTTGAAAAATACTTTTTTTTCAGTGTAAAAGTTTTTAATTAACAAAGGTATCAGGCTTCAATTAACTAATATGCAATGCACATAGAGGAAAACTTTATTGGCTCACAATACATTAAAAATGTGCAAGACGCTGAGGTTATGTTAAACCGAGTGCCCTTTGCGCTTGCCATTGTGTGTTTTAAAGGTGAAGCTCAGTACATTAATAATGCATTTCTAAAGCTTCTTGAAAGTGTACCTGAAGACAACAAAGGTTTTTGTATTTTATCGGAAAAGTATTGGAAATCGTTCAAAGATTTAAAAAATGCTTTCAACATCACTTTAAAAAAAGGGCATTGGCAAGGAAATTTAGTAACCTTCGGTGGAATAGATACTTTTTTCTACTTTTCCCTTTTTGAAGAAGATAGAGAAGGTTACGTTCAAATGGTTGCCCAATTAGCCCACAATAAAAAAGAAACTGCTACTGATAATACCCAAAAAACGCATATTAGAGAAATGCGTATTTTGTTTGAGTCGGTACCGGATGGTGTAGCAATTGGAGACATCAACAACCCCACTAAATTTCTTTATGTAAACCAAAACTTTTGCACGATAACAGGCTACCAAAAAGATGAGCTTGTGCTAAAACCCAATACTGTAAAAAAACTTTATGGTTCAGCAGCTTCTGACATAAAGCTTTCGCAACGCCTCGACACTGCTTTTCAGTTTAAAAAGAAACTTTTGCACGATGTTGTCTTAAATCATCCAGAGGGGAGGTCTGTATTTTGTGATATTCATTCGTCGTTTATCGAAATTCACGGAAAGAAGTATTTAGCTAATTACTTTCACGATGTGAGCGATAGAAGAGAGGCGGTTAGTAGGCTTTCTGAGTTTGATGATGAAATTAACTTAACACAAGAACTCACTCGCTCTGGGACTATGCGTTGGGATATTGCCACAGGAGAAGTGGAATGGTCTGAGGGCTTCTATAAACTGCTTCAAATAGAAAATGAAGAAAAAAAGCCTGCTAATAAAGTCTTTTTCGATTGTATTATAGAAGAAGACAGAGGTAGGGTACTGGAAATACTTGATGATAGTATCAATCGGCTATCTTCTTTCGAGATATTTTTCAGGATATATATAAGTAGCCAAAATATACACGCTGTTAAAATGAGTGGTAACTTGGTAGAAGACCTCCAAAATGGCACCCCTGTTCTGACTGCTATTTTACAAGATGCCAACGACCTTTCAGACGTTCAACAGAAACTAAACAGAAGTGAGGGCATTCGAAGAAAGTCTGAGTCTATTTCTAAGACCGGATTTTGGGAAATGGAGATTGCCAATAATAAAATAACATGGTCTGAGCAGGTTTTCAATTTATGCGAATTAGATACTAAACTAGAAAATTTTTCTCGCGTCGATTTTCATGGATTGGTACACCCTAGAGATAAGACGAAACTAACTGAAAGTTTTCAGGAGGCAGTACAAAATGGGAAACCTTTTTCTGAAGAATACAGAATTGTTTTACAGGATGATTCTATCAAATATTTTCAAGAAAAGGTTGAAATCATAAAAAATAGAGATGGCGTTGCCTTAGTGTTAAACGGAACAATTCAGGATATTACCATTCATAAAATTGCAGAAAAAGAGCTAAAATACCAGCAGTATCTCCTGCAAAACGTAAATGATGCAATTATTTCTACGAATATTAGGCTGGAAATAAAAAGTTGGAATAAGGCCGCTCAAGAAGTGTATGGTTGGTCTAAAGAAGAGGTATTAGGAAAAAAAGTAAAAGAGGTGTTAGACTCTAAAGACACCCAGCAAGTCTCTATGGAGAATGTCCTTAAGCAGGTAATGAAAACAGGATATTGGAAAGGAGATTTGAAACAAAGAACTAAATTTGGGAAGGAGGTAATTGTGCAATCTTCATCAAGACTTCTAAGAGACGACAACGGTTTTCCGCTTGGTATTGCTACTGTTAATCGCGACATCACTGCTTTTACTAAAGTAGAAGAACAAGCACTCAAATCTCAAAGAATGCTTGAGCTTATTTTTGATAGTATCCCCGGATGGATTTTCTGGGAAAATAAAGAGGGGGTTATTCAAGGGTGCAATAAGCATTTTGCTCTTGCAATGGGCAAAAAAAATAATGAGGAAATTATAGGTAAAAGCCTAGAAGATTTAATTACCGATGAAGTGTTTCTTTCTAATGCAAAGAGAACTACTAACGAAGTACTGGAAAATAAATCTGAACATTTCCATATTATAGAGTCGCTAAGAATGAGCGATTCGCTTAAGTGGTTAGATGTTAATAGGTTGCCTCTACGAGATCAGGAAAGTAATATTATTGGGGTGATGTGCACTATGGAAGACATCACTGAAAAGAAAGAAATTGAAGCGCAGCTAAAAGAAAACCAAGCTACACTCGCTTCGGTAATTGAAAATACCGACGATTTAATTTGGTACGTTGATAGAAAACATAAATTTCAGGCATTTAACAGTGCTGTTTCAGAAAAAGTAAAGGAGGTACTGAAGGAAGATATTAAAGTGGGAGATGATTTCTTTAGTATTCTCACGCCAGATTATCGAAAGGCTTTTAGGGATTTCCATGAAGAAGTTTTAGAAGGAAAGAAACTGACGAGAGAGTATTGCTTCGAACAAAGAATTGGCCTTCCTTTTTGGTTTGAGTTTTCTGGAAACCCTATCTTTAATGATAACCGAATGACGGGTGCTTGTTATATTGCACGGGATGTAACGGTTCGTAAGCAACAAGAACAACTTATTTTAGATAGTAAATTAGGCAAGGAAAGAGAACTCTCTTTAGCCGTAATTCAAGGGCAAGAAGAAGAGCGAAAGCGTATTTCTATGGAGTTACACGATGGTGTTTGCCAAACACTTACGGCACTCCAAATGCAGGCTAATTACCTTGAAGATACAAAAGGGAGTAACATTGAACATCAGCTAAGTCCTTTGGTGCGCATCATTCAGCTTGCTGATCATGCTGAAATGGAAGTGCGAAGAATTTCGTCGAATCTTATGCCGAGTGTGCTAACCGATTTTGGTTTGCCAGAAGCAGTGAGCCACCTATGCAACCTTATTTTTAGAGATAGTAACATTGCGTTTGATATAGATATTTTGTTAAACGGTAAACGTTTTTCTAACACAATAGAAGTTGGGGTATTTAGAATAGTACAAGAAGTGCTCAATAATACTTATAAACACAGCGGGGCAACTCAAATAGAAATTACTCTTATTGACGAGGGTTCACGCATATTCATTTCCATAAAAGACAACGGGAAAGGGTTTAGCCAAGAAGAAATGAACGAAAAAAGAAAGTACAGAAATGGCTTAAACAATCTATCGCAAAGAGTTAGCTTATTGGGCGGAACCATCGAAATAGAATCTGTATCGGGTAATGGTTGTCAAATTATTGTATATATCCCCTACGGAAATAAAGCTATCATTGAATAACTATCCTTATTTAACCAATTATCCATTAACTAAGATGCAAAATCAAGCCGAAGAACCTTTTATGAGGCAATCAACTGAACACGAATCTTCTATTGAAGTAATGTTAGTAGATGACCATCAAATTATTCGTGATGGTATAAAACAGTTCTTAAACGAAGAAGCCAATATAAATGTAATTGCAGAAGCTTCGAATGTAGAAGATGCTATCCGTCAGTTAGCATATATCCAACCTGATGTGGTAATTACTGATTTATCGATGCCAGGCTCAAACGGATTAAGTTTGCTGAAAATTATACAAGAAGAGTACCCTGAGATAAATACAATAGTTTTGAGCCAGCATTTGGAAGAAGCATATATTAAAAGAGCAATTGAAGTAGGAGTTTCGGGTTACCTTCCCAAAAATATATCGAAATATGTTTTGGTAGAAGCCATCCAGAAAACCAATGAAGGGGAAGCTTATTTTAGCGAAAAAATTTCCCAAATATTAATGGGAACGATGATCCGAAAAGTAAGGAAAAACCAAGCAAAAGAAGATGAAAAGCCTGCAAAGTTAAGTCCTAGAGAAAAAGAGGTGGTAAAGTTGATTATGGAAGGAATGAATAGCCCTCAAATTGCGGAAAAATTATTTATTAGCCACCGAACGGTTGAAAGCCACAGGGCTAACATCATGCAAAAACTCAAAGTGAAAAACATTATAGAGCTAGTGCGGTTCGTTTTAGAGAACGATTATTTAAAAGAGGGGATTGTTTAGCTACTGAATTAGAAAAGAATGCTGAGTTAATACTTTGACTCATAAAAAAAGGCGAATCAAAAATTAATTGATTCGCCGAGCCTGTATAGAATTTAGTGTATAAGGGAGATTACAAATTTTTTGAATG
>CAZFQW010000272.1:0-5377 GCA_964521225.1 uncultured Roseobacteraceae bacterium | reverse complement strand
AGCATTTTTTTTAAGTGCTTTATTAATTATGGTATTGCCCGCTTCCGCCCCGCTAGCGGTGCTTGTGTTGGCAGTCGCTTTTCCTCAAAGTTCAGCAAGTTTCTGGCCTTTCGCACACATTTCAGCGATAGATACGCTTGAAAAAGATGCCCCTAAAAAAACCTTTGAATTAGAATTAGGGCTAGCAGTATTGGCATTTTCACTTCCTTTTTCAACCATTCTGATTTTGGCAATATGTGCTTCGGGAGCGTTTTTTACCATTCCCTCAAACCTACTTATCATTGGCCTTACTTCCATTGCCATTGCTTTAACCCCTTATCTCTTAAAGAAAGCAAAAGAAGCTGTGGTTCGTAAAAAGAAGATAGTTTTAAAAGAAGCTTAAAACTGTGTAAATTAGGAGTATATTTTTGCTTTCTTCACTTAAAGGCAGTGCAATATTTATACACCTAAGCAACATTTTAGCTACTTAAAGTACTTTCTATTTCTTGTTTTTATAGGGATGATTTTTGCCTGTGAACCAAGGAAACCGACAGAGGAAAAAGGCAATTCTCTACTTTTAAAAAGGATAATAAAAGGCAGGATAGATGCCTCTTCTGAAAAGGGTTTTATATTGCTTTACCGCATAGAAAATGAAGCAGAAGTGCTAATAGATACGGTTTCTTTGCAGCCTTCGGGAAGGTTTTATGTAGAGTTTTACACGGAAAGGGCTGAAGTTTGTGTGCTCAATTTTTTTGGAAAGGAAAAGGTTGATTTTGTAGTCGCAGAAGAGGAGATAGACCTACAAGTGAAAGACTTTGAAACAGCCGCAACTTTTACTTTTAAAAAATCGCTTGAAAACAAAGCATACCGAGATTTTAAGGAACTAAAAAAACAAGTGATTGCCCAAAAACAGCGTTTGAGTCAGCAAGGCAAGTTAACTGCTTTTGAAAAAGATATTGACCAATCGGTAGAGCGCTTTGTAGAAGAAAATCAAGCACTTTTTGCTTCTTTGCTGTCGCTCGAACTTCTGAGCAATTCGGGCCATTCAGCGTATATTTCCCAACAACTAGAAAAACACGAGAAACGATTCCTAAAAACGGAAGTTTGGCAGTTGCTTCATCAAAAAAGCAAACTTTTACAGCAATTGGCAACGGGAGGACTTGCCCCCTCTTTCTCGCTTCAAAACGCAGCGGATAGCCTTATTTATCTATCGGATTTTAAGGGATACCGCTTGCTACTAAACTTTTGGGCTAGCTGGTGCTTACAATGCCCTAATACTTCAGCGGTAATCCAAGAATGGCAAAAAATACAGTTTGAGCAGGGCGATTCTTTGGTAATCGTACATATTTCTTTGAATGCCGATGTTAAGGAGTGGAAAGAAGACGCTTTAAAAAATCAAAAAACAAAACAAGTTCACTTAATTGCTCCCCAATCTTGGGAATCCCAAATTGCAGAAAACTATAACATTGAAGGACTACCCCTTTTGTGTTTAATAGATAGCTTGGGCATAATAGAAGCCTACGATATATCAGCCGATTCATTGCTTCGGTCTGTGCAATAAAGTGTAAAGGAAATTACTCATTTCGGCATCTTCAAAAAAAGATAAAAAACCGCCTATGGGAAAGCAGTTTGGAGCGCTTGAAAATGCTTTATGAAAGTGTGATTCGTAGCAAAAAATTACTCTAAAATACGATTTTGGTATTTATCGGACTTCCCTTTAATGATACCGCGTTTTAAATGAGCCAAATTGATTGGCTTTTTCTATTTTTGCAGCGTGAAAAAACCAAGTTATATAACCGAGGAAGCAGTAAGCCATTTTATTAATTTGGCACTTTCAGAAGATATTGGAGATGGAGACCATTCTTCTTTGGCATCTATACCAAAAAACACGACCAACAACGCTATTTTACTTTCGAAAGATATTGGAATAGTAGCAGGGGTGGGGTTATCTGAAATGATTTTTAAACATGTAGAGGCTTCTTTAGAAGTAAGTACTTTCCTTGAAGAAGGAGCCGAAGTAAAAAAGGGAGACATTGTGTTAGAAGTATCGGGAGATGCGAGGGCGATTCTTAAAGCAGAAAGAATAGTGTTGAATTGTATCCAAAGAATGAGTGGAATAGCCACCCATACTAAAATGGTGGCCGATAAACTAGCGGGCACATCAACCAAAGTACTCGATACTAGAAAGACGACCCCTAACTTTAGAATGTTTGAAAAGTGGGCAGTATTGATAGGAGGAGGAGAGAACCATCGGTTCGGATTATTTGATATGATTATGCTAAAGGATAACCATATTGATTACGCTGGAGGAGTAATTAAAGCGGCAATGGCAGCAGATGAGTATAGAAAAAAACTTGGGAAAAGCCTTAAAATTGAAATTGAAACAAGAAATATTGAGGAGGTGAACCAGGCACTTTCAACAGGAGTGGTTGATGTAATTATGCTTGACAACATGACCTTCGAAGAAATGCGAGCGGCTGTAAAGCTTATTGGGGGAAGGGTGCAAACAGAAGCTTCGGGAGGAATTACATTAGAAACTGTTGAACAAGTTGCAAAATGTGGTGTTGACTATATCTCTATGGGAGCACTTACTTATGGGGCAAAGCCCTTAGATTTTAGTTTAAAAGCAAAACAATAAAAAGCATAATCTAATCAGAGAAAATGAATATTAAAACGAAGAAATATCAGCTTACAAACCAAACGTTTATTTCCATAGCGCTAAAAAATGTAATGCTTGACCTTTGGTGGGTTTGGTTAATACCAGTAGCCATTTTGCTAATCCCTATTTTTTATATCCCTGCATTTTGGTGGTGCTTTACCATTGCATTGGTTTTATCGGTTTTATACGTACTATTTTGGGTGATTCAGTTTACAGGGATTACCCAGATGGAACAATCGAAGATTTTATTTGAAAAACTCAGCTACGAAATCAACAGCAAGCACATTCTGATTATGCTGAATGCCCGTGAAGGAATGCCTATTGCATGGAATCAGATTAAAAAAGTCAAAAAAGGGAAAGACCACTTTCTATTCATTATAAGTAAAGGTCAGTTTATACATTTACCATACAAGATTTTCAAATCGGACAATGAAATAAAGTTTGTCGATACAATCTTGAAAAGGAAAAATTTTTTACAGTAACACACTCCACAAATACGGAGGTAATTATCCCTTAAAAGCTTGTTACTTCCATAGTGAAGCACCTATATGGATGCAGAAATTATTATCATCTTAATGTCATTGGCCTTTTCGGCATTTTTCTCTGCGGTAGAAATAGCGTTTATTTCTGCTAATAGGTTGCACCTAGCTATCAAGAGAAAAAAAGGGGGATATGTGGTAAAAATTGTTTTGATGTTCATTAAAAACCCAAGCTATTTTATAGCCACTACCCTAATAGGCAATACCGTAGCGCTCGTAATGTACGGGATATTTATGGCGAACTTCTTAGAGCCTTACATTGAGGCTTACTTCTCTGTTTATTTAACTGATGGCGCGCTTAGTCTTATGGTGTTAACCGTTCAGACTATCCTTTCCACCTTATTAGTTTTAGTAACAGCGGAGTTTCTGCCCAAAAGTATCTCCTTGGTTAACCCCGATGCGTTGCTATTTGGCGCTGCAATACCCATGAATATTATTTATTGGGGAATGTTTCCTTTTTCTTGGATGACTGTAAAACTTTCAAAAGTGCTTATTACTAAAGTATTTAGGGTTGAATACACCGAAAGTGAGCCTGCATTTGGACTGACCGATTTGAATAACTATATCAACAAAACTTTAGTACCAGCCACTGAGCAAGAACCTAAAATCAACAAAGAAATCTTTAGCAATGCACTTGAATTTAAAACGATTAAAGTGCGAGATTGCATGGTTCCCAGAAAAGAAATCTTAGCAGTGGATATTGAAGAAGATATAGAGGAGTTAAAGGAAAAATTGATAGAAAGTGGGCATTCTAAGATTTTAATTTATGAAAATTCCATTGATAATATTGTAGGGTATGTACATGCTTTGGCGTTATTTAAGAAGCCGTCAAAAATTAGAGATATAGTTAATGTAATTACCATAGTACCCGAAACAATCCCTGCCAACGAACTAATGGTAAGGTTTATTTCTGAGCGTAAGAGCGTAGCAATTATTGTAGATGAATACGGAGGAACTTCTGGCCTCGTAACTATTGAGGATATTATGGAAGAAATTTTCGGAGAAATTGAAGATGAGTACGATGATGAAGATTTAGACCTCACCAAAATAGGGCAATACGAATACAGACTAAGTGCCCGCCACGAAGTTGATTACCTCAATACACACTACGGTTTTGGGATTCCCGAAGGAGACTATGATACCCTCGGTGGATTTATCATCTATAAAAATAAAAACGATATTCCGGAAGAAGGAGATGTTATCGAAACAAACCGATTCCAAGTAAAAGTAGAATCAATGATAGAGGCTCGAATCGATATGGTAACGCTCATGATTATCCATGGAGAGCAAGAATACAACGAAGACTAACTTAAATGTCCGAAATCTCTCCAAACTTGGTCGTTTGGTAAGCGGGCAATAATGGTGGTAATGTCATTTTTTATTGGATGAACAAATGAGAGCTTTCGGGCATGTAAATGGATACTTCCATCTTTGTTTCGCTCAGGGTAGCCGTACTTTATATCGCCTTTAATGGGGCAACCAATTTTTGCTAATTGTACCCTTATTTGGTGCGGGCGGCCCGTTAAAGGCTCAATTTCTAACAAAAAATACTTGTTCACCTTGGCTTTGATAGTATATTTTAACTCTGACCTTAAGGCTTCTTTATTTGGTTTTGAAAATGCTTTGGTTATATTTTTTTCTTTGTCTTTAATTAGCCAATGTACCAGGGTGTCGCTGTCTTGTTCGGGGCGCTCTTTTACCAAAGCCCAATATGTTTTTTCTACTTTTCTATCCTTAAAAAGCTTAGCCATTCTTTCCAAACCTTTTGAGGTGCGCGCGAGCACTACCAACCCACTTACGGGGCGGTCTAGCCTATGGATTACCCCACAAAAAACATTGCCTGGTTTCTGATATTTGGTTCTGATATACTCCTTCACCATTTCAGATAAAGGCATATCGCCTGTTTGATCGCCCTGTACTAAAATACCCGGCTGCTTGTTTACAGCAATGAGGTGATTATCTTCATATATAACCTGAAAAGAATCCATTTTTATTAATTTTTAAGTTGTTAAGTTATCAGTTTTGAGTTGCAAGAATACATACCTTTTAAGGTTAGTAGGGTAGGGAAGTAAAAATTAATAGATTCGGCACTATTCGTGGTACGAGCAATAAATTTCATGGAAAAACACTCATTATCTTGTTCTCTCTAAGAGCATGTTTAAAAATTTAATTTCTTAAAAACGAATTATCATAAAATAAT
>CAZFQW010000271.1:0-5399 GCA_964521225.1 uncultured Roseobacteraceae bacterium | reverse complement strand
TCATTCATTTTCAGTTTTCTGAGGAAAATAGCTTTCAACTTCAGCTAAATCAAGAAAGTGTAATCGTGGGGAATACCCCTCAAAAAGAAGTTTTCCTTCAGAAAATGCAACAACCAAAGATTGATAAACCACATTACTATCATTCAGCATTTAAAGAGAAACTCACTGATAAAGAAACCTTTATCAATAAGGTAAAAAAAGCGGTTGAAGCTATGGAAGCGAACCAATTTAAAAAAGTAGTACTTTCTCGTTGCCATCAAGAACCGATTAAAACAGACTTTAGCCTAATCGATAGTTTTTTAAAGCTTTCCGCCAAATACCCACATGCATTTATTTCGCTAGTATCAACTCCAGAAACGGGAACTTGGCTTGGAGCATCTACAGAAACACTGGTTGAAGTAGACAAAAATCAGCATTTTAAAACAATGGCATTGGCAGGGACTCAAAAACGAAAAAAATTTGAAGACCTGCGCGAAATGACATGGAAGCAAAAAGAAATTGAAGAGCAAGCTTTGGTAAGTCGTTATATTATTAACTGTTTTAAAAAAATCCGCCTCAGAGAATTTGAAGAAATCGGACCAAGAACGGTTGCTGCTGCTGCTCTAGCGCATTTAAGAACCGATTTTATCGTTAACTTAAAAGAAACCAACTTTCCCGAACTAGGTTCGGTAATGTTACAGTTACTGCACCCTACTTCGGCAGTTTGCGGAATGCCTAAAGAAGCTGCCACTGCATTTATCCAAGAAAACGAGGGTTACGACCGAGGTTTATACAGCGGATACCTCGGCCCTATACAAATAGAGGAAAGTACAAACTTATTCGTAAATTTGAGGTGTGCACAGCTTACAGGTAATCAAGTAATATACTATGCAGGGGCTGGCATTACAGTAGATTCCGTCGCTGAAAAAGAATGGGAAGAAACCGCGCTAAAGATGGGAACCGTAGCAGCGTGTTTGTAAATTATATACCAAGATTCATTTGATTGAAGGATTTTAAAGATTCGATTATCTTGATTTTTAATGATTTACATGAACGAAAATCCTAAAGCATTTAATTTTGAGTAGAACTATGAAATTTGAAGATTTAAAGCTGAATGATGATATTCTGAACAGCTTAGACGCTATGAACTTTAAATCGCCGACACCAATACAAGAAATGGCGATTCCAATTATTTTATCGGGCAAAGATTTAATAGGCTGCGCCCAAACAGGTACGGGTAAAACAGCCGCTTTTTTACTGCCTATTATTCAAAATGCAGCCTCTAAACCACATGATGGCATCGATACGCTCATTATAGTGCCGACTAGAGAGCTCGCAATGCAGATAGACCAACAACTCCAAGGGTTTTCTTATTTCGTTTCCATTACATCGTTACCCATTTATGGCGGTAGCGATGGCGAAGCTTGGGTAAAAGAGAAAAAGGCATTAACACACGGGGCTGATATTATTATAGCAACGCCCGGCAAGTTAATTTCCCACTTAAGGCAGGGGCGCAAAAGCTTTAACAACCTCCGTCATTTAATTTTAGATGAAGCCGATAGAATGCTTGATATGGGTTTCTATGAAGATATCATGGAAATTATTTCTCATATCCCAAAAGACAGACAGACTTTGTTGTTTTCGGCTACCATGCCAACCAAAATTCGGAAACTCTCTCAAAGTGTTCTTAAAAACCCTGAGGAAATTAATATAGCCCTTTCAAAACCAGCAAAAGGAGTAGTGCAAGCGGGTTTTATGGTTTACGAGAAAAATAAAGTAGAACTTGTAAAGTATCTTTTAAAAGATGATGACATGCAAAGTGTCATTATTTTTGGCTCTACAAAAAAGAAAGTAGATGAAATAGTAAGAGCTTTAAAAAAGGAAAAACTTTCAGCATCGGCAATTCACTCTGGTTTAGAGCAAAAAGAAAGAGAAGAAGTGCTCAACTTATTTAAAGGGAAAAAGTGTAAGATTTTAATTGCTACCGATATCGTTTCGCGAGGAATAGATATAGATTCTATTGAAATGGTAATCAATTTTGATGTGCCGAAAGACCCAGAAGATTACATCCACAGAGTAGGAAGAACAGCTAGAGCCGAAAGTACAGGAGAAGCCATCACCTTCATAAGCGAAAGAGACCAAAGAGGATTTCATAATATAGAACAACTCATTGGTAGCGAAATTAGAAAAGTGAAACTCCCTCCACATATAGAAAATGGGCCTGAATATGCACCTAATAAGAACAGCAGGTCTAATTATAACCATAAATACAAGAAAAAAACAAGGTAGTTTTTTAGTCTTAGCTCATACTGCTAGACAAAATGCTTTTGTGTGTTCGCAAAAATAGGTATCCGAAGTAAAAAGTCGCCGTTGTCGGTGGGGACACCGACGACTATGCTCAAAATGTCTAGTAGTATGGTCTTAGCTAGTATTTCACTAATAAGTTACAACCTTTCAAAACTATCCTAATTATCTTAGTTTTACCTTATATAAATGTAGGTGGCTCTATCGCATTGGGTTCACTCAATGAGGAAAGTCCGGGCAACAGAGGGAACTGCACTTCCTAACAGGAAGATTCCAAGCATGCTTGGAACTAGAAAGTGCCACAGAAAATATACCGCCTTGCAAAAGGTAAGGGTGAAAAGGTAAGGTAAGAGCTTACCGCTTTGCTAGTGACAGCAAAGGCATGGCAAACCTTGCAGGTTGAAAAACCAAATAGGCTAACGCAGTAGGGTATCCCGCCCGAGTTAGTGGGTAGGTTGCTAAAGTTGCTCTAGCAATAGTGCAACGTAGATAAATGATAGAGGCTTCTTTTTATTAAGGAGTACAGAACTCGGCTTATAAGCCTACATTTATTCTTTTTAATATTCATACTAAAGAACGAATTCAACCCAATTAACGGAGTAAAAAATGGCTAAAATCCTAATTGTTGACGATGAAAAAAGTATTCGGTATACCCTCCGCGAAATACTAGAGTACGAAAAATACGAGGTAGAAGAGGCGAAAGATGGCAATGAGGGAATGGAGAAAATGATTATCTCTGACTACGATGTAGTGCTCTGCGATATCAGCATGCCAAAAATGAATGGGATGGAAGTGCTAGAAAAAGCGATGGAGCTTGGTAAAAAACTCCAAATGATTATGATTTCGGCACATGCTGATATAGATATGGCAGTGGAAGCCACTAAAAAAGGAGCTTTCGATTTTTTACAAAAACCGCTAGACCTAAATCGCATTTTACTCTCTGTACGCAATGCCCTCGATAAATCTAACCTAGTAGAGGAAACTAAAGTCTTGAAAAGAAAAATTTCTAAGACTTTTGACATTATAGGAGAATCGGAACCTATTAAAGAAGTAAAAGAGGCGATTGAAAAAGTAGCTCCAACCGAAGCGCGTGTAATGATTACCGGACCTAACGGGTCGGGGAAAGAGCTTGTAGCTAAATGGTTACATGCAAAAAGCGCTCGTTCTCAACATCCTTTAGTAGAAGTAAATTGTGCAGCAATTCCCGCAGAGCTAATAGAAAGCGAGCTTTTTGGGCACGAAAAGGGTTCTTTTACATCGGCACACAAACAAAGAATTGGTAAGTTTGAACAGGCAAACGGAGGCACACTTTTCTTAGATGAGATTGGCGATATGAGCCTTTCGGCGCAAGCCAAAGTTTTAAGAGCGCTCCAAGAACACAAAATTACAAGAGTGGGTGGCGATAAGGAAATTAAAGTGAATGTCAGGATTCTTGCGGCTACCAACAAAGATCTTAAGTCTGAAATTGAAGACAAAACTTTCAGAGAAGATTTATACCACCGTTTAAGCGTGATTGTAATTAAAGTACCGCCGTTGAATGAACGTAAAGGTGATATCCCTTTACTAGTCGATAAGTTCTTAGACGATATTGCCAATGAATACGGAGAGGTAAAAAAAACAATTACTGAAGGCGCTCTCGAAAAAATGAAAGAGACCGATTGGTCCGGGAATATCAGAGAGCTACGCAATGTAGTAGAGCGTTTAATTATTATGTGTAATCAAGAAATTACAGCCCAAGATATTGAGCGATATTTATAGTTTTAGAAACCTTCTTTATAAAGACAAATGCGGCAACTATTTTAAATTAGTTGCCGCATTTTTATAAGAACTTTCTCTACGTTAGTCATTTACTGAATGCTGAGTTTTTTACTGATTTCTGCAGGAATAACATCTTTATGAACCATAATTGAAATAGTTTTTAATTTCATATATGCTTCGGACATATAGAGGTAACCACCTAATTTATTGCTTTTATCTCCCCAAGAGTTTTTGGTAATAAAGTACGCCTTGTCGCTATCATCTTTAATAATACCTACAATGTGCATTAAATGATCATCGGTAGTGGTGTAATTATCAAATGTTTCTTGCCTCATTTCCGAAGAAATTACTTTTTCTTTTTGCTCTGCCACTGAACTATCACTCCACTCTTGTTGAGGAACTAAGGCAATGCCATTTCCGTGCGAAAACTCTTTTTCACTCACATCGCCATCCCAAACAAAAGAATACCCTTTCTCTAAAGAGTTTTCCATTATTTGCATCATTTCAGTAAGTGCAACATTATGATATAGCGCGTTTGCCCAGTTATCGGGAATTTCTAGCCTAAACTTTTTATAATATGGCTTGTGTAAATACGAGGTAATTTCTACATAATCTTCAGGGTTGAAAGCCAATGCTTCAGCGGCAAAACTATTAGGTGTGTAACTTTTGCTATTAAACTCAAATTCTGTAGGAACTTTACCTAATGCCGAATCCAAAATAGCATTGTAATTTTTCATTAAGGCGGCACTTAATCCGCCCTTATGTTCTTTCAGTGTTTGTTTTAATGTTTTGAAAAGCATTGAGTGGTCATGTTCTTTGTTTCCTTTTTGCAAGCCGGAGTACACCGGCTCCGGAACCGCACCGTATTTACTTACAATACTAGCCACATCGTGGGCTAACCCACCTTCTCCAAAAACAGTGCTGCCGTGTAGCCGCACATAATTTTCGGCTTTTTGAGGATATGTATGCCTCACGAAATACATTTCTGAAACATCTAATTCTTCTTTTCCTTTTCTAATCGCTTCGGTTTCAATAAAAGAAGTGGTGGCAAAGCTCCAGCAAGTACCTGTTTTACCTTGGTTTTTTACGGGTGTAGTAGGAACTTGATATTTAACTTGGGCTATAATTTCTCCACCAGCTAGTTTAATTTCTTGAGCTGCTAAAGGGCCAGTTATAGAAAGGAAAAAACCAATAAGAAATGGATATAATTTTTTCATAATGCTCATACTATTATAAGATTGATAATCGATTCATCACTTTAAGTTAAATAAAAGAAAATTTTATTACTATGATTTACAGAGACCTAAGTACCGATTCAAAATTAAATATAACTAAAATAAATATTTGGAAAAGTTAAT
>CAZFQW010000270.1:4152-5441 GCA_964521225.1 uncultured Roseobacteraceae bacterium | reverse complement strand
AAGTTTTTAATATTTTGCAAAAAGATGCGAAAACTTTATCGAGCCCTCCTCAACCTGCACCAAGTGCAACCCACAATTTCAGTTTTAGTAACGCTACAAGCGCAATCAGCTTTCAGCATAAAGAAAACCCGTTTTTAGATTTCACAAGGCAGCAACTTATTCCTCACCTGCTTTCAACAAAAGGGCCTTGTATTGCAAAGGGCGACATAAATAACGATGGTTTGGAAGACTTTTACGTAGGAGGTGCAACGGGTCAGGCTGGAAAGCTTTTCTATCAAAACGAAAAAGGGCAGTTCGTTACCTCACGCACCAATGCATTTACGGGCGATGCCATCTATGAAGATACCGATGCTGTTTTCTTCGATGCCGATGGCGATGGCAACCAAGATTTGTACGTGGTTAGTGGAGGAAGCGAGCCTTCTAAGCCACAAAACTATATTGATAGATTGTATTTGAATGATGGCAAGGGATTTTTCAAGCTTGCCGAAAAGGCTGTTCCGCTTATTCCCATTAATGGTTCGTGTGTAGAAGCCGCCGACATTGATAACGATGGCGATATCGACCTTTTTATTGGCGGACTGTCTATCCCAGGTCGTTATGGTTTTCCCATGAAAAGTTCTATTTTTCTAAACGACGGGAAGGGGAAATTCGTGGAAGCTACCAAGCAAATTGCGCCCGAACTCAACAACATAGGAATGATTACCGATGCCGCTTGGCTCGATTTAAACAACGATAACCTACTTGATTTAGTAATTGTAGGCGAGTGGATGGCGGTTACTTATTTTCTAAATGTACCTACCCGTTGGAGAGCCGAAACCGTAAAAAATACGGAAGGTCTTTGGCAGCATCTCCAAACCATTGATGCCGATAACGATGGCGACCTAGACCTCATAGCAGGAAACTTAGGGAAAAACTCCGATCTAAAAGCCAGTGTAAAAGAACCTATTAAATTGTATTTTGATGATTTTGATGGCAACTCTCAGCCCGAGCAAATCATTAGCGTATATCGCAACAAAGCCGATGGAACCCGAAATATTTTCCCTCTTGTTGGGCGCGATGCCCTTACCAAGCAAATGCCTTCCCTCAAAAAAAAATACTTTCAGTATAGCGAACTCGCTGAAAAAACAGTAGAAGAGCTATTCCCAAATAAAACGGCGAATCGCATGGAACTCCAAGCGGTGGAAGTTGCTTCGGTGCTACTCATCAACAATGGAAAAGGGAAACTTGAGAAAAAAGCATTGCCCAGAGAGGTACAAGTTTCGCCTGTAATGGCTAGGGAAGTTTATGAT
>CAZFQW010000270.1:0-4142 GCA_964521225.1 uncultured Roseobacteraceae bacterium | reverse complement strand
CAAGATGGGAATCAAGACGTAATGTTAGGCGGAAACTTATACGGAGTAGCTCCTGCCGTGGGCAGGTACGATGCTAGTTTCGGGCAAGTACTTTTAGGCGATGGAAAAGGAGGTTTCAGTTTTATTAAAAATAGGGAGATAAATTTTTGGTTAAAAGGAGAAATTAGGGCATTGGAAATAATTGGAGATAAAGTTTTAGTAGGCAGAAATGACGATACCATTCAGTTATTAGAACTTAATACTAATTTCAATCCCCAGTAATACTTACATCTCTAAAAAGTCGTGTTTTAAATTTATATAACATGACTTTTATGTTTCTTTCGCTATCATTTTAATTCCAATCTTCTACTTTTGCCCCAACAGAACAAATACATATAGAAATGAGCGAACAAAAAAGTGGAATGCCCTTCAACAGAACCAATTATACATTTATGCTAATTGGCATCGGATTAATTGTTTTAGGATACATCATCATGTCGTTAGAGACCGAAGAGCATGGGTTCGGTTTTTTAGGACTCACCCTAGGTCCTATTACTTTAATGGCGGGTTTTATCATTCAATTTTGGGCACTTCTTAAAAAAGGGAAGTCGAACCACTCTACCGAAAACAATAACTAATTTAGCATGAATTTGTGGGAAGCTGTATTGCTCGGGATAATTCAAGGACTCACCGAATTTTTACCCGTAAGTAGTAGTGGGCATATTGAGTTGGGGAAAGTAATTCTTAACACTCAATTTGAAGAAGACCTTCTTTTCTCGGTGGTAGTTCACTTTGCCACAACACTTAGCACTATTGTAATTTTTTGGAAAACGATTTTACAGGTCATCAAAGGGTTATTCAAGTTTCAACTCAATGAAGAAACAAAGTTTGTACTTTTAATAGCCCTTTCAATGATTCCCATTTTTATACTAGGCGTGTTTTTCAAAGATGCCATTGAGCAACTCTTTGCAGGGAATGTACTGCTTGTAGGTAGTATGCTCCTTTGTACAGGAGGTGTTTTATTGCTCGCCCATACCCTTGAACAAACCGAAAAAGCAGGCGATATCAGCCCTGTAAAAGCGTTTATTATCGGCGTTGCACAAGCAATTGCTGTTCTACCTGGTATTTCTCGCTCAGGTGCTACCATTGCTGCGGCCCTAATACTTAAAGTGGAAAGAGAACAAGCCGCAAGGTTTTCTTTTTTAATGGTCATCCCTCCTATTTTGGGCGCAACCCTGTTAGAATTAAAAGATTATTTGGAAATCGCTTCTCCTGCAACTCAAAATGCAACAACGCCGTTAGCGGCTGGCTTCGTTGCTGCCTTTGTAACAGGGGCTTTTGCTTGCCAATGGATGATCAAAATCGTAAAAAAAGGGAAGCTTTCTTATTTTGCCGTTTACTGTATTTCAGTAGGGATTATTGCCATTGTATATCATTCATTAGTTTAAAAACAATAAGTAACGAGATTAAGTATACTTAGCTTATGAGGTAAAATACCCCGCATGAGTGTCTTAATAATTCGTCATTGAACATTTACTCAGTTAGCTTAAATATTATGGGAGGTACTACGGATAGATATATTAACCTTTTCACCGATTTTGGTTTTAAAAAACTATTCGGTGAAGAACCTAATAAAGACTTATTAATTTCTTTTCTGAACAGCCTTTTGCAGGGTAAAGAGCATATTTCTCAGCTTAATTATCTCAAAAATGAACGCCTAGGGAGAAATGAAGGGGAAAGAAAAGCCGTATATGATTTGTACTGTAGTAATGAAAAAGGAGAAAAATTTATCATTGAAATTCAGCGGGTTAAGCAAGAGTACTTTAAGGATAGGAGTATTTACTACTCTACTTTTGCTATTCAAGAACAAGCCTTAAAAGGGCAAAAATGGGATTATGAATTGAAAGCTTTTTATATGATTGCTGTATTAGACTTTTCCTTTTCGACTCCTGAACATGAGAAATTTCATCATAGAGTAAAACTTATAGAAGAAGAAACACAGAGGGTGTTTTACGATAAACTATCATTTACTTATTTAGAGATACCAAAGTTTAACAAAAGTATTAACGAATTACAAAGCGATTATGAACGCTGGTTGTTTGCATTCAAAAACTTACATAAGTTGAGCGATATGCCCAAAGAGTTAGAAGAAGGTATTTTTAAAAAATTATTTGAATTGGCAGAAATTGCCAGAATGCAACCCAAAGAAAGGTTTATATATGAAGATAGCCTAAAAGATTACTGGGACTTAAAAAGCTCTATGAAAACGTATTTTAGAGAAGGCAAAGAAGAAGGCAAGAAAGAAATAGCTCTTGCAATGCTGAAAGAAGGTGTAGAAATTGATAAAATCGTCCAATTTACTGGACTAAACGCCCAAGAAATCAAAAGTTT
Source organism: uncultured Roseobacteraceae bacterium (assembly GCA_964521225.1). Taxonomy (GTDB): domain Bacteria; phylum Bacteroidota; class Bacteroidia; order Cytophagales; family Flammeovirgaceae; genus CAYUJH01. The sequence goes on along the minus strand of CAZFQW010000270.1, from coordinate 1,772 downwards.
ATAGCCCTATTGAACAACTTATTTCCAATTCCTTTCCAATCATTACTATCTCAAAAGTGAATTCCAAAGAAAATATAGAAAAACTTAATTTCTTAGAAGGCGAAGTGCTTTGTATCGATAAACCACTTCGGTGGACCTCGTTCGATATTGTGAGAAAAGTTCGTAATCTTATCAAAATAAAAAAGGTGGGGCATGCAGGTACACTAGACCCACTAGCCACTGGTTTACTGATTGTTTGTACAGGTAAAATGACCAAGCAAATAGAAGGGTTTCAAGGAATGCCCAAAGAATACACGGGGCAACTTGAGCTAGGTAAAATCACCCCTTCTTACGACTTAGAAACAGAGGTTCAGCATTTTGCAGAAACTGGTGGCATCACCAACCAAATTTTATTTGAAGCTACACAGAAATTCATGGGAGAAATAGAACAAATTCCTCCTGTTTTTTCAGCTGTAAAGGTAGGTGGGCAACGGGCTTATAAATCGGCTAGAGAGGGTAAAAAACTTAAATTAGAACCACGGAAAATTTTAATTACCGAGTTTGAACTCACCAAAATAGATTTACCTTTTGTAGATTTTAGAGTTGTATGTTCTAAAGGAACTTATATTCGCGCTTTAGTGAGAGATTTTGGAGAAGCACTTAAAACCGGTGCATACATGACCCAACTCAGAAGAACCGCTATTGGAGATTTTCGTGTTGAAAACGCATGGGACATCCACGAGTTTACCGAAAAAATCAGGCAGGCAAACGAAACAGAGCAATAATGCAAGTACACCACGGACTTTCCTCCATTCAGCAACTGCCACCCTCGGTAGTCACCAGCGGAACTTTCGACGGGCTTCACTTCGGACACAAAAAAATTATTCAACGCCTTAAAGAGGTTGCCAAATCTCATCGGCTAGAAAGTGTAGTCATTACCTTTTGGCCTCACCCGAGGTTTGTTTTAGGGAAAAACACAGAGAGTTTAAAACTCCTTTCAACACTTGACGAAAAAATAAAGCTATTTGAGCAATTGGGCATTGATCATTTTCTTATCATAGAATTTAATAAGCGATTTTCAAGTCTCACCTCCTCCGAATTTATTCAAGACATTTTAAAAGAGAAAGTAAACACGCAGAAACTAGTTATTGGCTACGATCACCGCTTTGGAAGAAACCGTGAAGGAGGTTTTGATTACCTCATGGAGCACCAAAAGGAGTTGGGGTTTTCAGTAGAAGAAATCCCAAGACAAGAGTTAGAAGAAGTAGGTGTAAGTTCTACTAAAATTAGAAATGCCCTGTTAGATGGCAATGTTGGGGCTGCTAAAAAATATTTAGGCAGAAGTTACAGCATAGCGGGAAAAGTGGTAAAGGGCAAGCAACTTGGCAGAACAATCGGTTTCCCTACTGCAAATATTCAAGTAGAAGCAGATTATAAGCTAATTCCCGCAAGTGGCATATACGCCATAAAAATAGAGATAGAAGGCGATTTCTTTCATGGAATGATGAACATAGGCTTTAGACCTACCGTTTCAGACGAAAACCAGCAAACATTAGAAGCAAATATTTTTGATTTTGAAAGTGATATTTACGGGAAGAAAATTGTTATTCATTTTGTTGAGCACCTTCGGAATGAACAAAAATTCTTGGATGTTTCGGGCTTAAAAGCACAGTTAGAAAAAGATAAAAACCATGCAAAGCAAATATTCAATTCAAACCATTAAACTAAGTTTTGTACTTCTCTCACTAGTATTTTTTTCGTGTGGAAATGAAGACGGTAGAGACGATGCTACA
>CAZFQW010000269.1:0-5445 GCA_964521225.1 uncultured Roseobacteraceae bacterium | reverse complement strand
AGGCGAGCATTTGCAAGAAGTATATGCTTTTTCTACTGAGGCCTATACCAACACGGGCGATTATACGAAAGCCTTGCAGGGCATTCGGAAGATTAACCCAAAATCTGAAAGAATAAAGGCAGCCTATCAGCGGATAGCCTATAACAAAGCCGTACAAAATTATGGCGACCTTGAGTTTGAAGCGGCAGCAAGAATGCTGAAAGAATCGCTTCGTTACCCAATGGATGAGGAATTCTCTAATTTATCGTATTACTGGCTTGGGGAAATATATTCTTTTGCCAACCGATACGATACAGCACTTTTGTTTTTTCAAAGAGTAAAGCCGTCTTCAAAAGAATACGATAAGGCATTGTATGGTTTAGGCTATGCCTATTACAACACACAACAATATGCAGAAGCAACTCCTTATTTTAAGCAGTATTTACAAGAATCAAAAGATAATAACCGAGATAAAAAATTAGATGCTTTAGTGCGTTTGGCAGATTGTTACTATGTGGCAAAAAATTATGAAAATGCCTTAAATGTTTACGATGCTGCTCTTCAAAATGAAAGTGATCTTTCAGGATATATTCACTATCAGAAAGGAGTAACTTACAAAGCGTACGGAAGGCTAAACGATGCAAATGTTTCTTTCGATAAAGTAATTTACAATTATCCAGACTCTAAGGATAGAGACAATGCTTTGTTTGAGAAAGCGCAAATTTTCTTCGAAGGAAGTAGGAGAGAAGGCTCCATTGAGTGGTACAGTAAATTGATAGAAGAGCACCCCGAAAGCAATTTGCTATTGTATGCTTATAGTAGAAGAGCATTGGCTTACGACATGATGGGCGAGCGAGAAAATGCCATTGCCGACTATAAGAAAATCTTGGACATCGACCCCAAACACCGAATGGCAGAAAGTGCCATTCAGTCGCTTCAAGAAATAAGCGGAAAGGGCTATCCGGTTACAAATTTACCTACGTACTTACGCATTTTCACACAGGCGAATCCAACTAGCCAAGCCACTTTAGCGCAAGCGTTTGAAACTGCAAAACTTCCTTTTAACGAAGGTAGATACGAACAGGCAACTATTTCTTTAAAAAGATTTATTCTGAAAGCCGACAAAACACGTTTTGCCGACGACGCCTATTATTTATTAGGATATTGTTACGAAATCCTCAAACAGCCAGAATTGGCGATAGAAAGCTATCAGTACGTAGAAGGCAATTTTAAGGCAAGGGCAGTAAGAAATTTGGCAAACCTTGAGTACGAACGAGGCAATTACAGCCAGGCAATTAGCTATTTCTTAGAAACGCCTAACTTAACTGAAAAACAACGATACATAGAAGCTGCAACAGATGGGCTAATGCGTTCTTATTTCGGAATTCAGGACTATGAAGCCGTGGAGATTTATGCAAGAAAAATTATCAACGAAAATCTTACAAAATATAGAACAGGAGCAGAGCTATATATTGGTAAGGTGTATCTTGCCCGCAAACAATATAACAAAGCAATAGCCCAATTAGAGCGCACAACTTCTTTAGCACAAGACGAAAATGGGGCAGAGGCACAATACAATATTGGCTTGGCACTGCGGGAGCAAGGAATGTACGACCAAAGTACGCAAGCACTTATTGGAGTTCGCAAAAAGTATGAAGGTTACATCAGATGGATTTACGAAGCTTACCTCGTAATTGCAGATAATTACATAGCCTTAGATAATAACTTTCAGGCGAAAGCAACCTTAAATTCAATCATCCAGAACAGCAATAATCCTGAAATAATTGCCAAGGCAAAAGCCCAATTAGAAGGGATTTAGGCAATAGCGTTAATTTTTTCTGACCATTTAATTAGGCGTTTTAAACCAAAAAATAAAATGAACAATAGATTTTATATACTGATATTTTCTTTTTTAATCCTTACTTATTCAGCGGCTCTTGGGCAGGGGGAATTTGTGGTGGAAAGCAGTGATATCGACGATGCAGAAATTTTTATCGAAAAGAAAACGGTTCTTAAACTTCCCGTAGCGAGTAGGATTTTTGAGCAAATGAAAAAAATTGAGTCGGGAAAGATAAGCACAACGCAAACCTATACTCTCGATTTAATTCCTTATAAATTAGAAGATATAGACCCTGAAATTCCCGCCGCAGGAGCTAGAAGAATTACAGAAGATCCCGCCGATAGGTTTTATTTAGCCGCAGGCATTGGGAACTACGTTTCCCCATACCTCGATGCTTTTGCGGGAACAGGCGAAAGCGATAAATACAGAGCAGGGGTAGGTTTATATCATTTTTCTTCGTTCTTGGGCCCTGTCGATGGCAGAAACTCCGAGAGCGGCACAAGCCAAATAGATTTATTCGGAGAGTATTTTACAAGCATAGGGAAATTTGGAGCAAAAGCAGGTTTTGAAAACAGAACAGTAAATTTTTATGGCTATGCAGATACCTTAAGCAACGAAGTTGGCTTCGACGCAAAGGCAATCAGAGATAGTATTAAGCAGTCATTCAATACTATTTATGGGGGAATTACCCATGAGTTTGATTCAGAGTCAACATTTAAAATCAATACGGCGGTTAATTTTTACAGTTTTTCGGATAAGTACAACGCAGAAGAAATTAACCTTCACATAAAAACACAGCCGGGCATAAAACTCAGCGACGAAATGGGAGTGGAGGTTGCCTTAGAGTTTATTTTGAACAAGAGAACAGATACTAATGAGTTAAATAGAAATCTGCTAAAAGCCCGCCCACTTTTTCATTTAAATAAAGAGAAACTTCAGCTTCAAATAGGAGCGGGAATTGCCTACAATGGCGATACCACCCTCACCGATAAAGAATTTTACATTTATCCACACTTAGAAGCTGCCTACCAAGTAATTGAAAATAGGTTTGCAGTTGAGCTTTCAGTAATTGGCGATTTAAAACAGCAAACACTTAGAGGTTTTACTGAAAGAAACCCATTTGTAAAAGCAGATTTACCACTTGCCCATACCGACGAGGCATTAAAATCTCAGTTAACACTTTTAATTACTCCTATCAATAATTTTGGGGTGAAATTAGGAGGTTCTTATGCACTGCAAAAAAATCAGTATTTCTTCGTGAATGATTTCGCTGATGCCACCCGGTTCAACATATTGTACGAACCCGAAAACATAGGAACGCTTCGTGCCTTTGGTGAAATGAATGCGCAATTTGGAGGTTTTAGAGCTATTTTAAGAGAATCTTTTTATAACTATAACTTAGGCGAAAAGGTGCTAGAAGCATGGCATCGCCCCGATTTATTCGGTGAGTTACTGCTTCAATACAATCATCAGAATAAAATTAATGTATCGGTGGATTTTTACCACATGAATGGCTTAACGGCATTCGACCCTCAAACCAATTCAGCAGTTGCCATGGATGATATTATTGATTTAAATTTAAATGGAGAATATGCAATCAATGAAAGTATAACCGCTTTTGTGAAATTCAGGAATCTTTTAGCGCAAAAATACCAACGTTACTACCACTATCCTGTCAGAGGGGTAACGGTACTAGCAGGGGGAAGTATTTCATTCTAAGTATTTTCGGACTTTTAAAAGCTTTAAAATAAATCAGACAATTAGTTTTTTAATCATTGGCAAACTCAATTTCTCAACTTTTTATTGCTAAATTCATACTTTCACAATATTAAGTGAATTTTGAGGACGTAACTAAATGATTTTTCGGAAGATATGATAGAAAAATATATCAAAGAATTACTAGAGCAAGAGGGCAGAGTAGCAGTACCCGACTTAGGTACTTTTTTCACAAAGCAGCAGCCTGCCAGTATCAATACAGAAGATGCTATAGTTTTACCTCCTACCGAGGCAATTGCCTTTACAGAGTCAATTATTGATTTGCAGAAAGACGATTTACGCAATTTGATTTTTGAAAAAGGAGAAATGTTCGCCTCGCAGATAGAAGTTGAAATTGAAAATTATGTAGCGGATGTAAAAACTGAAATTAGCAGTATGCATACTTACACAATTGAAGGTTTAGGCGATTTAAAAAAGGGAGAAGAAGGCATTTTTTTTGAACCAAAAAGTTCTTTTTCAGTAAATTCTGAAAGCTTTGGGCTACCAAAAATTGAGGCACGGCCGATAGAAGCTGTTTCGGAAGATGGACAGCAAAAGGAGGAGGTTTTTGAAAATGAAGTAGCTAACGAAAAACCTACAAATGCATCTATTCCTTGGTTGTTTATAGCGCCTTTGGCACTATTAGCAATTGCAGTAGCATACTTTTTCTTCAACCCGGCGGCATACGAAAATATAAAGTTGATGTTTCCACAGGCGAAACCCGATGCGGAAATTGCAGCACCCGCAGCAAACAAAGATGCTGAGAATGTAGCAACAGAAGAGGATAAAGACTCCGTAGTAATTCAGACAAAACCAATCGCTGAAACGAAAGAGAAACCAGAAACTAAGCCGACTAGTACGCAACCGACTGTAACCTCAACTCAAGCAGATATTGTTACAGAAAAAACGAACCGCTACTATTTAATTGCAGGAAGCTTTAAAACCGCAGCAAGTGCCCAAAAAGCATTAACAGAAGCAAAAGAAAAGGGTTACTCGGGAGCGAAGATTGTAAAATCAGATAATAGATATAGACTCTCCATAGGCGATTATCCAACTAAATCTGCGGCAACTCAGGCAGGGGTTACAGCAAGTAATAAAGATTACAAAGGAGCTTGGCCTTTCAAATTTTAAACAAATCAGATTCAATCAAACTAAATTTCAAATACATGTTACTTCCTTTATTTTTTTTCTTACAAGAACCCATTGACACGTTAGTAAACGACCCTGTTGCAGGAATGACAAATGCGTTGCCCAACCAAGAAGTATATCTGTTTGATATAGTTCAGAAAGGTGGGCTGACCATGGTAGTGCTTTTTGTACTACTCGTAATTTGCATTTACGTACTCGCCGAAAGAGTAATGACAATACGAAGAGCAAAAACAGAGCCTTATAAGCTATTAGAAAAAGTGAAAGGAGCTGTGTTAAGCGGAGACATCAATGGAGCAAAGAGCACTTGTGATGAGACCTCTACCCCAATGGCAAAAATGCTAAAAACAGGCTTGGTTCATATAGGATCCTCTTTAAAAAATATAGAAGTATCTATTGAGAATGTCGGGAAACTCGAAATCTATAAGCTTGAAAAAAATATTTCAATTCTAGGGACTATTTCGGGTGCGGCACCAATGGTTGGTTTTTTTGGAACAGTACTAGGAATGATTAAAGCATTTATTGCCATTTCCCAAGAAGAAGGCTCGGTAAGCCCAAAGCTGCTTTCCACCGGCATTTACGAGGCAATGATTACCACCGCAGGAGGCTTATTTGTCGGAATTATCGCCTACGTAGCATATAACTTTCTAGTAAGACAGGTATCTGCCGTAGTACATAGTATGGAAGTAACCTCCATTGAATTTATCGATTTATTACAAAAACCA